>CAUYTY010000094.1 GCA_963575655.1 Gammaproteobacteria bacterium
TGCATCGAAGTCTTCTCAGTGTAGAGCACTTCGAATTCTGTAAAATACTGCAGAAGCTTCTGTCACAAGGCCCGTAAGGGCTGACAGCCGGGAAAGACCGGCGTTTTTACCGACGGTGGCGAAAACCGTCTCCTTTCCTCCCCGCCCCGCCCTGAAGAGGCGGGGTTTCTCGGAGACATCAATGAAAGTTACGTTTTTAGGCGGTGCAGATGAAGTTGGTGCAAGCGGAATATTGGTGGAAACTGCTGGTCGACGGGTATTGGTTGATTGCGGTATTCGTCCGTCGCCAAAATCACACTGGGGACTGGCGGCAGACCAATTGCCCGCTCTCAGCCAAATCGAGGCTGGTTCGGGTAAGCTCGACGCCATTCTCGTCACCCACGCCCATACGGACCACACCGGTGCGTTAGAATTGGTGGTGGGCCGCTATCCGAAAGTCCCCGTTTATGCTACTGCGGCAACGATGGAACTCACACGCGTCCTACACCAGGATTCGCGCCGCATCATGCAGAGCCGCCTCGACGAAGAGGGCGAATTGCCCCTTTTTGATGATATCGCCGTAGAGCGGCTCATGTCCGCGTTGGTACCGGTAGCGTTCAAAAAACCCTTACTGCTGGCCGATGGATTGGCTGCCACCTTCTTTCCTGCCGGACATATCACTGGAGCCGCCATGATTGGCTTGGAAAGCAACGAGGGCCGTTTGCTCATCAGCGGCGACTTCTCCATCTCTCCTCAACGTACCGTGGATGGTGCACGTCTACCTGCCTTTCAACCAGACGCTTTCATTATCGAAAGCACTTACGGCGGGCGTCTGCACGCCAATCGCGCCGTTCAAGAGCATAACCTGCTCGAAATGGTGGCGAAAGTTACCGCAGCCGGCGGAAAAGTACTTATCCCCGCGTTTGCCCTGGGACGTGCGCAGGAAATACTGCTCATACTCAACGAATATCAGCATCATGGAGAATTACCCGATGTCACCATTTGGGCCGATGGCATGGTGCGGGCGATATGTCAGGCATATTCTGGTTTTGGCGAAATTCTGCCTCTCAAGCTGCAGGAACAAAACGCCCAGTTTTTCAACGAACGCATCCGTCCGGTAGTCTCCAGAGAACAACGTAATGCCCTTGTTTGGAATCCAGGTCCAGCAGTGATTGTTGCCAGTTCAGGTATGTTAGCAGGTGGTCCTTCACTCTCCTATGCCCTCGCTCTGGCCAAGAAACCAGAGCACGCCATATTGCTTACCGGCTACCAGGATGAGGAATCCCCGGGACGGCGTTTGCAGGAACTTGCAAAACGCGGAGCTGGCAGTATTCGCCTAGGGAAAGAGAAAGTGGATGTTCAGTGTTACGTGGGAAGTTACTCTCTTTCCGCGCACGCCGATGAGGCACAACTCATCAGTCTGACCGAGACTCTTAACCCAGAACACGTTTTCGTGGTTCACGGAGATGATTCCGCTCGTAAAAGTCTCGAAACAGCCTTGCGCCAACGCGATCGTACTGTTCACCTACCCCGCGCCGGGCAGGTAGTAGAACTGCACTTCAAGCGAAAGAACCGCTTCCAAAAACCCAAGGTAACCGAAGACCCACGCGCCCACCAAAACGAGATCACCCGTCAGCGCCACGAGAAAATGCCCGATTTTGTAGACGCAGTGGGCAAATGGTTAGTTGTGAAAGGAAACGATGTCGCGGTGGTGCGTTGTCTTGCCCTCGAAAGCGACCATCTGTGGGTGGAAGTGGCCCCCGGTCTTGAACAATCCCTCTACCCGGAAACCGTCCTGTCCGTTTTTGGAGAAATCCGCCCTACTTCGGCGGAATTATTGCCATTCCAACCACGTTCCGTAAAAACGGTGGTCATGGAATCGAATCAGTCGCTCGCCACGGCAAATGAACACTTTCCACCCCAGGCCCGTCTGCGGAAAAGCGGCTATCGCCTGGCCGAACATATCCTTTCTCTCACTTTCGATTTTCCCGATGCAGCCCGTGAACGGTACAGCGATCTTATCGTTAGCCTGCAAGAGACAACCGGTTGGCAGGTAGAAATTGCCCCAGAAACCAATCACAGTGCCTTGAGCACCCTTGTACGCGAAGTGCTACCCGCAGACAGGCAGATCGTGAAAGGTCCGGCTATTTACCGCGAACAAAAACGTGTCGCAGTGACGCTTTCTTCCACAGAGGATGCAAATAGTTCTGGAATTTCGAAGGCGTTGGAAGTCTTCAAGAATATCAGCGGTTGGGAACTGACTATTGCCGGAACCGCCCCATCCGAGGTTGCGCCGATGCCTGTCCTTTCAGCCGGTCCACAAATGGAAATCAACGCCGCTTTTAGCCACATCAAGTCAATGTTGGATGGCACGACGCTCTATCGCACCAGTTTGAAAGAGGGAGCCATCCTGCTCTCGTTTCTCTCGTATCAGGTGGCGAAGCGCCATCAAGGGAAGATTGACGCCGTGGCCAAACAAATTGGTTGGCCGTTATGTATCAATCCACAGCCTAACCAAATTGCCATTCTCGAGATTGCTCGTGCCCTGCTTGCAAAAAATGGACTTGTTATCAGGAAAGGCCCCAGCATCTACTGCGAAAAATCCGAGGTTAGCGTAGTCTTAACGGGTGCAGCAAAAAGCGGAATCTTGGCCGAGATAATGGAATCCTTTCAATTCCAGACCGGGTTTTACCTAAATATCACCGTGGCAACTACCAACAAGCCAACAGAAAACGTTCCATGCAACGATACCATCCAGGTTCCTATAAACCGGATTCGCTTGACGGCTTATCAGCAGTCCCTAAATATCGACCCGACAAAGCTTGAAAAGGCAATAGAACGTGCCAAGCGAATGGATGTTGCGCCACCCATTGAGGTACGCCGCAGTACAGACGGTTATGTTCTGACCGATGGGTTTTACCGATTACGAGCTGCTGAAGCCTTGGGTTTTGATCGCATACCTGCAATCATAAAATAGAAAGGATAAAACCGTACCTCCGAAAAGTAAAAGTCTAACTGTGTCCGAAGCCATGCGTTTGCGCTACGAAGAAATCGTCGAGTTTACCGACGAATTGTGCCATGAAAAGCTGAACGATGAATATTTACAGCTTTTCCGAGAAATGACGGCCACTCTTGCACGTAAACGTCCTTCGCCTTTGGAGATTGGCCATGCAAAAAGTTGGGCCTGTGCTATTGCCTACACGGTAGGTTCGGTAAATTTTCTGTTTGATAAAAGTCAAACACCGCACCTGCGCGCCGATGCACTTTGTGCTTGGTTCAGTCTTTCAAAAAGCACAGGCGCGAACAGATCCAAGCAAATTAAGGACATTCTAAAGATTGAAATGATGGATCCGCGCTGGACTCTGCCCAGCCGTATGGAAAAAAACCCGATGGCCTGGATGGTGATGGTGAATGGTTTTATCGTAGATGCTCGCTCTCTGCCACGTGAAATTCAAGAGGATGCCTATCGAAAAGGTTTAATCCCTTACCTGCCGACAGAAAAAGAAGATAGGTCCTAGAACGTATCTGCTCGATAATAGGTGATCTTGGATGGTGTTGCTACTCTTGTTTTAGTGTTTTAAGAAAAGACCTCAGCGAAGGAGAAGTCACTGACTGTGAAGGCGGCGATCTCTGAGCGACGACACAACGTGTCGTACCCCACCGCAAGCATTGCCAGGTCACGTTTATCTCGTAGGGTTCCCTGATGTGCGAGGAGCATCTTGTCCACCAATCCCCGGTTGAGTGGCCCGGCCTGACGCTGACGGGTGCCCTTGGTGCGGGTGATGTGCTTCATGGCCAATTTGACCTCCATGACGTTGGTCGGACTGTCGAGGCCGGCGGCGCGATGGAAGGTGGTGATGGAGGAGAGGAAGTGTCGGATCGAGGCGACGGCGGAGGTGGGCGCTAGGGC
>CAUYTY010000095.1 GCA_963575655.1 Gammaproteobacteria bacterium
GAACAATTGCCGGTCTACGAGCGACTGGGAGACGTGCGCTCTAAGGCGGTGACCCTATTCAAAATTGCCAGGATCGAACAGAAACGAGAACAATTGGTCGAGGCATTTGGACATCTGGCAGAATCTTACGAAATCTTCACCAAGCTTAATATCCCCAATGGCCTTGCCGCTGTGGGTGAACTCTATGGGCAAATGTTGTTGTCCCGAGGCGAGCGTGAAAAGGGTTTTGCGATATTGGAAATTGCGCGAGATGCCGCCAACTTGCTGGGCTGGACCGAAGATGCCGAAAGAGTGCAGGACTTGATCCACCGTGAACAGATCCCGACGTAAGCGCCATCGCGCCAAATTCGGGCCTGTTCGATAGGTCGCGGCGTACCACCCCGCAGTCTTCCTCCTACCTCGACCCGCCAGAGGACACGGACCTGGACGAGACCCAAAAGAGGAGGGCGTGCGTTGGAGGGGGCGGATCCCCGCTGACCGTGTACAATAAACCTCCTTCGGATTTGTACCCTTTACGACAGTCCTTACGCTTCGCATCCTTCGCTGGGGAGACCAGATGGCCAGAAATTACCTCTTTACCTCCGAGTCCGTGTCCGAGGGACACCCGGACAAGATGGCGGACCAGATCTCGGACGCCGTGCTCGACGCCCTGATCGCCCAAGACCCGAGGAGCCGCGTCGCCTGCGAAACCCTCGTCAAGACCGGTGTAGTCGTCATCGCCGGCGAGATCACTACCAACGCTTGGGTAGACCTAGACCAGATCGCCCGCCAGGTGGTCAAGGAGATCGGTTACACCAGCTCAGACATGGGCTTCGACGGGGAGACCTGCGCCGTCCTCACCGCCCTCGGCAAGCAATCCTCAGACATCGCCATGGGCGTAGATGAGACCGCCAATCACGAACAGGGCGCCGGTGACCAAGGCATGATGTTCGGCTACGCCACCGCCGAAACCGACGTGCTGATGCCCGCCCCCATTACCTACGCCCACCGCTTGGTACGTCGCCAAGCCGAAGTGCGCAAAAACGGGACTCTGCCCTGGTTGCGTCCCGACGCTAAGAGCCAGCTTACCTTCCGCTACGAAGACCATCGCCCGGTCAGCATCGATGCGGTGGTGCTCTCCACCCAGCACAGCCCCGACATCGAGACCCCGGTCCTGCGCGAGGCCGTGATGGACGAGATCATCCTTCCCGTCCTTCCCAAAGAGTGGGTCACTAAGACAACGCGCTTCCATATCAATCCCACCGGACGTTTCGTCATTGGCGGACCGATGGGCGACTGCGGCCTTACCGGACGCAAGATCATCGTCGATACCTACGGCGGGATGGGTCGTCACGGTGGCGGCGCCTTCTCGGGCAAGGACCCGACCAAGGTGGACCGCTCCGCTGCCTACGCCGCCCGCTACGTCGCCAAGAATATCGTTGCGGCAGGCTTGGCCGACCGCTGTGAGGTACAGGTCTCCTACGCGATTGGCGTCGCCGACCCCACCTCGATTTCGGTAGACACCTTTGGCACCGGTCGCATCGACGACGAACGCCTGGTGGACCTCATCCGCGAACACTTCGACCTGCGTCCGCGTGGCATCATCGCCATGCTCGACCTGATCCACCCGATCTATCGTAGAAGCGCCGCCTATGGCCACTTCGGACGCGAGGAAGCGGGATTCCCGTGGGAGGCCACCAATAAGGCCGAGGCCCTGCGCGACGCCGCCGGTCCCCATATCAACTCTTCAACTCGTGAATCCAACTAATGACCAGCACACCACCGCCTGTGGACCTCGCCCCCGCCTACCGGGTGGCAGATATGAGCCTTGCCGCCTGGGGCCGCAAAGAAATCGCCATCGCCGAGACCGAGATGCCGGGCCTCATGGCCCTGCGCGAGGAATATGCCGCCCGTAAACCTCTTGCTGGGGCGCGTATTTCCGGCAGCCTGCACATGACCATCCAGACCGCAGTCCTCATCGAGACCTTGGTGGCGCTAGGGGCTGAGGTGCGTTGGGCGTCGTGCAATATCTACTCGACCCAAGACCACGCCGCCTCTGCTATTGCCGCCGCTGGGGTCCCGGTCTTCGCCTGGAAGGGCGAAAACCTGGAGGAATATTGGTGGTGTACCGAGCAGGCTCTCACTTGGCCCGACGGTAAGGGTCCCAATATGATCCTGGACGATGGCGGTGACGCCACGCTCCTTATTCACAAGGGCAAGGAATTCGAGGCCGCCGGGACCGTTCCTGCGCCCGCCCCGGGCGATTCCGAGGATTGGACGGAATTCCTCAAACTATTGGCCAATAGTTTTGCGCAGAATCCCGGTAAGTGGACCGCTGCCGCCGCTACGATTCGCGGCGTGACCGAGGAAACTACTACCGGCGTTCATCGTCTCTACCAGATGCAGGAAAAGGACGCATTGCTCTTTCCAGCGATGAACGTCAACGACTCGGTTACCAAGAGCAAATTCGATAATCTCTATGGCTGCCGCGAATCGCTTCTTGACGGTATTAAACGCGCTACCGATGTCATGATCGCCGGCAAGATCTGCGTAGTCTCCGGTTATGGCGACGTAGGCAAAGGTTGCGCCCAGGCCTTTCGGGGAATGGGTGCCACGGTATTAGTTACCGAGATCGACCCTATTTGCGCTCTTCAGGCATCCATGGAAGGTTATCGGGTCGTAACCATTGAAGAGGCCGCCCCGATAGGTGATATCTTCGTCACCGCTACCGGTAATTTGCGGGTCATTAACCATGACCACATGATACGGATGAAGAATGAGGCCATTGTCTGCAATATCGGCCATTTCGATTCCGAGATCGATATTGCCGCCCTTGAGGGTTATACCTGGGAAGAGATCAAGCCGCAGGTTGACCACGTAATCTTCCCCGACGGCAAAAAGATCATTGTGCTCGCCAAGGGGCGCTTGGTTAATCTCGGGTGTGCCACTGGTCATCCGAGCTTTGTCATGTCGGCATCCTTTACCAATCAGGTCATGGCCCAGATGGAACTCTACGCCAATTACGCTAACTATAAGCGGGAGGTCTATGTCCTGCCCAAGGCGCTCGACGAAAAGGTGGCACGGTTACATCTGAAGAAGATTGGCGCACACCTGACAGAATTGAGCGACGAGCAGGCTGCCTATATCGGTGTGCCCAAGCACGGACCGTATAAGCCTAATCATTATCGTTATTGATGAGGTATTAGCTTCTTATGCAGGATCGTAGGATGCGCTGATGAGAAAAAGCGCATCCTACGTGATAAATAAATGATTAAGAGAGTTCTTTTTGCTCTGTTTAGTCGTTGACTTTCCCTAATATCGTTCCTTCCCCACATGCCGAACGTTGACATCACCTCTCTATTCGCCGTTGTAGGTATTACTGGAATCACGGGTTGGGTTGCAGCGTTCTTTTCCCTTCGGAAAGACGAACGTGCTACGCAGATCGAACAAATCATAAAGGAAAGAACCAAATGGCGAGATGATATGCGCCTACTCGCGAAAGATATCGTACTTACCCATTCGGACAAGAAAGATTCTGTTCTCCGCGAGGCAACTGGTCATCGAAGTAGGTTGACGACATTTCTTGATCCAAAGTGTAATCATGATAATAAGATTTTAAAAGAGTTTGATTTGTTATTTAATGATGAGAACGTATCCACTCAGAAGTTCACAAAACTAATCGCGATTTTGTTGAAGCATGATTGGGAATGGGCGAAGTGGGATTGTGCCCCAATCTACATCAAACCCTTTATTCGGTATACTAAAAGACAACGTGCGTGGCGAAGTAATGATTTTCGGAACATAGATGGCTAATCCTGGATCCTAAATTTACTAATTAACCCAAGTTGCCACCTACCTGCCCCCTCCCCAGCCCTCCCCGTAAACGGGGA
>CAUYTY010000096.1 GCA_963575655.1 Gammaproteobacteria bacterium
AGAAAAGCGCGCTAGAGGGGAGAAAAGCGCGCTAGAGGGGAGAAAAGCGCGCTAGGTAGCAAAACTTGGGTTGGGGTGGTTAAGGTAGCCACTATCCTAGCCCCACAATCCAACTGAAACCATGAAATTTATAAAGTTTATTTGTGGTTTGCTGTTCTTGCTGGCGATACTAGGTTTGCCGGTTGGTGTGGCGCACTCCAGTGATGAAGATATCTTCCTAGGACGGTTTCAGCCACCGTTGGATCAGGCCATGGGGGCCGGCCGCAGTGCGATCTGGACCTTGTCTGATGTGGCGACCCAATACCAACCGCTACACCCCACCCCTGTGATGGAGGCCGCTATACAGGCACAGGAGGACGCTCGTCCCCTAGATGCGCTGGGCCTGCTCGACAAGGCATACAAAAGTGGGCAGGCCAGTGTGGACGCCATGGTTGAGATGCACCTGTTGCGTGCCAGTTTTTTTCTACAGGGAAATAGACCATCTGATGCGGTGGAAATACTTGCTGCCCTTTCAGGAAAAAGTGATTATGCTGCGGACTCCTTAGCACTCATGGCCATGGCGCACTTGCAGCAAGGTAGCATGTCGCAAGCGATTGAAGCGGCGCAACATGCGCGGCGTTCGGGGGGGGGGGGGGTGTTGCCGCATTTGGCACTGTCCTACGCCTTCCAAGGGGTAGGGCGTTTGTCGGAGGCGCACCAAGTGATGCATGAGTTCAACGCACAGGGGCCGCAACGTGCGGTTGCGTTGGCGCGCGAGGCCGAGCTTGCACTGACCATCGATGAGATTCAGTCGGCCACGGTGTTGGTGAAGCGGGCACAAGAGCTGGAGGCTGCGAACCCCTACGTAATCTCTGTGAGTGGTTTGGCATGGTTAATCGAGGGAAACGCGCAAGAAGCCAAGGCTGCATTTGAAAAGACTTTGCGGCGCGACCCTCAGGATGCCAAGGCATTATTTGGTTTGGGGCTGGCCGAAGTAAAGTTGGGCAATTTTTCGGTCGGACAAAAGAGATTACAAGATGCGCATCGCGCCGACCCCAATAATGCTCTGATACTGACCTATTTGGGGCGTGCGCAGCAGCAAAGTGGTCAAACGGCGGAGGCACGAGAGAGTTTGCGTCGTGCCCAGCAGGCCGACCCCAAAGATCCCAACCCCTGGTTGTATCAGGCGCAGGCGGAATTACAGGTCAGCCAGTTGCTCGATGCCCGCGAAAGTTTGCGTGAGGCCCAGGCACGAACAGAATATCGGCGGGTCTATCGCGGTGAGCGTCTGCTCCAGGAAGACGAGCGACTATTGCAGGCCAACCTCGCCGAGGTGCAACGTAAATTGGGAATGGAGTCTTTCGCGTTTCATACTCTGTCCGATTCGGTTAGCGAAAGGAATGCGGACAACCTGAGGAATCAGGCGGATGTATTGCAAGGGCAGCGTTTTGGCGAATCGGCGCGGCGGAGTCTACTCCTGCAAAGTCTATTCAACGAAAGACCGGGTAGTCTACCCTCGCCTTTGGATGTCTACGGCGACGGTGCCGGTGCCGGGCAGACCGGCGCTACAACTCCGCAACATGGTGTAGTCAGTACGCTTAACGCGCAGCAAACCAATTATAACAATTACGACGCATTGTTTAACCAACGTGTTATGTTTGTGACTGACGCCACTGTCGGTAGTCAGAATAGTTACGGGGAGCAAATTCGTTTTGGAGCAGGTGATAGCACGCTGGGGTTGAGTTTTGCACAGCGTCAATTCAAGACCGACGGTTTTGCGCCTTTTGATGGTCTTGATAACAGCGTGTCACAGGCTACCGTGCAATGGCGACCGACCCAATCCACGCAGATGTTTGTGTCGCACCAGACCTTTAATTCACATCGTGGCGAGAGGTTTTATCCGGGAGATCCGTTGCAGGGTAAAAATGCCATGATTGAGAATGACAGCCGGATAACGCGCCTGGGGTTGCGCCACAGCCTGACGGAGGACGGTGAGTTGCGTGGCTTATGGAGCAGTCAGCAAATCGATCCAACAATCGATATATATGATTTATCTGTCCCACCAAATTATACTTTCTCAGCTTATGCCAGCGGCAGCGCACACAGTGAGGAGTTGCAATATCGCCGCAGTGGGGCGACCTATGCCACGCAATGGGGGGTACAACAGACTCGCGGGAAAATAAATTTTTGGTATTCATTTCCTTATAATTTCGGTTATACGCAGTATTCACGACAATTTTATGCGGCCTGGCAGCAAATGCTAAACCCGTATTGGCAACTGGATGCGGGCTTGGGGTGGGGAAAAATAGACGATAACGGCAGTCACACCCGCCTGCAACATTGGTTACCCAAACTTGGCCTGGTTTACACGCCGGGTAGCGGAACACATGTGCGCCTCGCGGCATGGGAAGGCATGGATGTTCACTCAGTGGGCGATGCCACGCTTGCGCCGGTCAGCCTGGCAGGCATTTTGCTGACCCGCCCCAACGATAATGGCCTATGGGTGCGCGCAGTGAGTCTGGGCGGGGACAGGCAACTGAGTTCCGACTGGTTGTTGGCTGCGGAAGCACAGCGACGCAAGACTGACCTACCGGCGGTCAACGAATTTCAAGTTTTGCTAGAACAGCAAGTTGACGAATCCAGATTGACCTTGCACTGGCAACCGCAGGGGAAGCCGTGGGTCATGAGTCTTGCCTACGACTACGAACGTATCCAAAATGATCCTTTATACCTCCCGCTGGATTCTGTCGATAAACAGAGATTGCACTCGCAACAATTGGCGATGCGCTGGTTCGCCAATGCAAAATGGACGGTGAACTTGGAATGGAGCCATAACCAGGTCGCCGCTACACAAAAGATTTTTGATCCTTCACTTCCATTCCCATATTTTCGTACCCTGCCAGCTAATCAGGATCATTTTAACCAACTGGATGGCAACTTGAACTGGAAATTCAACAGATCGCACGGCTTGTTGACCGCTGGCGTACGTAACGCCACCGACAAACACTATCAGTACACGGAGATAGATAAGCTTAACCCGCGCTTCAGCAATGGGCGACTGGTGTATGCCACACTCAAGTTTTCCTGGTGAAGTCTGTTTTTATTTGGGAATGGGAATAATCTGGATTGAGTGCTATATTCGTCCCGAGGAAGCAGGGAATAGAAAGTAGGGCGGCATTCGCATTGGGTAGTACCGCGTATGTTTTCTAACCACAACACAGAGTGTAACCATGAAAATGAAACCTTTCTTGCTGTTATTGTCAGCCTTGATCGTTATGCCTGTCTGGGCAGAAGATGCGGCGACCACACCGTCTCCCCAACCGTCCGCACAGACAATACAGACTGAGCCCGCAACCAAGGCAACAGATTCCCCCGAGTCCCCCTTAAACTGCCCCACTGGATGCGTATTGACGAATTGCCCACCTCCGATTGGACCTGTTGTATGCTGTAAAAACAATGTGCCTTGCTGAACCAGGGGGCGTATTCCATCGCGCTGGCATAGTGAATCTAACCGGCAGCTTGCTGCCGGTTTTTTTCGGCCTTGGACGGATATGAGTTATTGCGTTGACCGATTCGGTCGATAAGTTTGGAGGCCACCAGTATAAAGTTGCGCACCCGCAGTCTTGAAATGGTTCAATGAGTGTGGGTTGGAGGGTAAGAAGAATTTTTCCCCAAGGGGGCATCATCCTCTAGCCCAGGGTTGCGGCATTCATGCCGCTACCCTGGGCTAGAAGATGATGCCCCCTTGGGGCAACCACTTGTAGGTAGGGTGTGGGTCACTGCCATTAAGTTACTAACCTGCGCGTTGGTTAGGGGACTCCAGCTAAATAGCATATTGGACGG
>CAUYTY010000097.1 GCA_963575655.1 Gammaproteobacteria bacterium
CCCGGAGGGAGAGGGGCTTTTTCGTTTCTCACTGCATAGGTAGCAACTTGGGTTACTTAAGATTTTGAGAAGCCAAACGGGTCCCGACCCCTGGATAATGCCTGCCTACCACCTTACATTGGGACAGCCCATGCAAGCGCACTTCCTCTATTTATCTTCGGAGAGGGTGGTGAAGCAATCGTGCGAATCAACAGCACACGCGGCACTTTTCACTTACCTGCTTCAAACAACGCGGCAAGCGGATCCCCGAGCCTGAAGCCAACCATGACTCAATCGGTTGCTACACAACCGTAGCTTCGCCCAGTCTACCTCGTCGTACCAATTCAACACCCTACCTCTACCGGCAGGGCGGTACCGACCTCTTAGAGGTAGTCAAACACCAAACCACCAACCATTTACTTGACGGGATAGGTTGGTCTCTCGTCTGCGGATAATTGACACGATCCCCATCATCTATCCATGTATCGCAAAATCCCTCTCGACCTCGATTACTTACGGTGTGAATTCAAAGATCGGAATTAATTATCAATGCGGAATTTAGATGGGCGCGATGGTAGTGAAGATTCTCGACGGCAAGCAAGTGACCGTTATCATCCAAAAAGGTACCGGTTGAAATCTGGACGGGAATCTGAGTTCCGTCGGGTCGCAAGATATCGAGATCGATGGTTATTTCTGGATTTCCGAAGGCACGTTGCGTTTGATGAAGTTGATCAGTGGGGTGGAGAGCGGTGTAATGTAACCTTCTGATATCATTCAGTGAACGTTTTAACAGATACTCTACCTGAGGATTGGCATCTAATAAACGCTCACTCTCAACATCTACCAGGATTAGACTGTCACCGCAATGAAGCCAGATCGCCTCATATTTTCTTAGAATCTTTTCTAGCATCGCTTCTTTACCTTTGGTGATTTTCAGCGAGGATCCTTACGCCTGCAAGGTAATAGCTTCCCTTTTCTTGGAACATGCTGTTGTGGAAGGCGGGGAAAATATCCGGGACCCCTGATATTACTCGTAGCGTAATGCCTCTGCCGGACGAGTAGAAGCAGCTCGCCAAGCGGGATAGAGAGTGGCTAACAGGCTTAGGGCAAAGGCAATCAAACCGATGTGGGCCACATCGGCCCAGTGTAGGTCAGAGGGTAGGCGTGAAATTGGATAGACATCTGGGGCGAGAAATTGTATTCCGAAGCGCGCCTCAATGGCAGCAACCAACGACTCTACATGGAGAGCTAGAGCGGCCCCACCAGCAATTCCGGCCAAGGTACCCACTAAACCAATTAGACCGCCCTGGACGATAAACACCGCGATTACCCCTGCACGAGTCATTCCCAAAGTACGCAGGATGGCAATTGCCGCAGCTTTGTCGGTTACGACCATAACTAGGGTACTAACGATATTAAAGGCTGCCACCCCAACGATCAATCCGAAGATGATAAACATCATTTGGCGTTGTTGGGACAGCGCGATAAAAAAGTTGGCATTCTGGCGCGTCCAATCGGAGACGGTGGCTCGCTTGGGTAGTGCCTGTGCCACTTCGTGGACAATGCGTCGGGCCTGATAAAGGTCCACTACTTTGAGACGCAACCCGCTAATTCGATCACCGAGTCCGAAGAGACGCGCAGCATCGGTAAGGTGAAGGAGGACCAATCCCGAATCATATTGGCGCATCCCCAGATCGAATAATCCGACCACAGAATGGCGACTGAGTTTGGGTAGAGCATCGGTACCTGGCGTATCCTCCCGAGCCGTAACGAGGGTTATCTGTTGCCCAATACCGACGCCGAGTCGTTCTGCCAAGACTCGCCCGAGAATGATGCCTTGTCCATTTTGAACTAAGTCCTCCAGACTACCGCTGACTAAGTGGTTACCAATATCGGCGACCTGAATCTCGGTCTTCGGTAATATTCCCCGCACCATTACACCCGATACCTTCCGACCCTCGGCAATCATTGCTCCTCCCGTGATGAAAGGTGCTACGGCCGTCACTTCAGGATGGGCTGCGGCAATGCGGGCTGCCTCTTCCCAATTACTCAGCGTGCCATTGAGGCCGCTCAGAGTGGCGTGGGCAACTGTACCCAGAATTCCCTGGCGTACCTCCTTCTCAAAACCATTCATGACCGCCACCACCGTAATGAGTACCGCTACCCCTACCGCGATACCCGCCATGGAGATCAACGAAATGAAGGAAATAAAGTGATTACGTCGTCGTGCTCGAGCGTAGCGTAATCCAATCCAGAATTGCAAGGGGAGGAACATAAAATATCAGGTCTTTATTGAAACCGCTATTGAGAAATAGATAAAACCGTGGATTAATTTGTTTCCCAATAACGGTATGGAGTAAGCAGGCAATTGTTCGCTCCCCTTTCAGTGAGCGAGAGTGAACAGTTACCTAAGTAGATGCTACGTTTGACGGATCCTTGGCATATTCGAAGGAATCAGAGTAATAATACTGCCGAGGTAGGCCACAAGCGGCAAAAGCGTCCAATCCAGCGGCAACCAGCGGTGGTGGACCGCAGGCGTAAATTTCATAACGAGATAGGTCAGGATAATCCGTCATGACGGCGCTGTGGACCAACCCGGTACGACCTTCCCAATTATCCGCTATATTCGGCTCGGAGAGTACCGGCGTATAACGGAAATTGGGATACTGTTGTGTCCATTGTCGAGGTAATTCATCCAGATAAAGGTCTGGACGTGCCCGTGCCCCCCAATACAAATGTAGCGGTCGCTTGACTCCTTCCAGAAATGCGTATTCTAGAATTGCCTTAACTGGGGCAAAGCCAGTACCACCCGCCATTAGAATTGCCGGTCGATCGGATTCTTCTTGGAAGGTGAAAGAACCTAATGGCCCCTGTATCCTCAAGATCGACTTCTCTGGCATTTCCTGAAACACCTGGCTACTAAACTGTCCCCCAGCTACTTGGCGTATGTGCAATTCTAATAATTCATCGTGTTGGGGGGGGTTGGCCAGAGAAAATGCCCGACGCCGGTTTTCGGGCAGAAGAAATTCGATGTACTGCCCCGCTAAAAATGGAAGGCGTTCGCTGGCTGGTAACCTCAGGAATAAACGGATCACCTCGGGGGCAAGCAGTTCTTTCTTCTCTACGCGGCAGGGTAAGATTCGTACCTGAATATCTTTGGCCTGCTTTACCTCACGCACCTGGAGGTGTAGATCGCTACGAGGTAAGGCCTTACACAAAAGGGCCACCCCTGCCTTCTGCTCAGCAGGACTCAAGGCTGCCGGTGGGGTCAGACCATAATCCACCTCGCCCGCTAAAAGCGTTGCCTTACATACCCCACACTGCCCACCACGACAACTATAGGGAAGGTGGATCCCCTGACGTAGGGCCGCTTCCAGGACGGTTTCGGACGGCTCTGCCGTCATTTCATGACCACTGGATTCAATACGGACAACGAAACTCATGAGTACCACTCTCTGTAATGTTAAGAAGATGAGCATCCAAAAATAACTGTTAAAGCCTCAGTCCAGGAGTCTTTACAAATCACACGTCTCCATCTTTTCTGGGAAATGCCCAGGTGCGTTTATGATTTTTTTGATCCTATCGCTACAATAGTGGTATCGACCTGATGAATTGGTATAAATCACCGACGATACTTCATCGCCAACTCCGTGATATTCGGGCGAATCAACCCCCATAGTTTTCACCATGGCGATCCCATGTCCATTGGAATCGAACATCCGTTTGGGATCTTATTCTAAATAACCCAAGTTGCTACCTATGCGGTGAGAAACGAAAAAGCCCCTCTCCCGGAGGG
>CAUYTY010000098.1 GCA_963575655.1 Gammaproteobacteria bacterium
GTTTACGGGGAGGGCTGGGGAGGGGGCAAGTAGGTGGCAACTTGGGTTAATTATCGAGGTTCTTTCACCCACTACTCGCTCCTACGACCGTGGTGATAAATTCAATCTCTACCGTTCCATACCTTGGCTGCGGGATTATGTATTGATCGATTCGGAATCCATCATGATTGAACACTTTCGCTGCACAGAGAACAGAGAGTGGATATTGCACGAATATCGTGCCCTGGATGAATTCGTAAGGGTAACGGGTATTGAAGTAGAACAATCGTTAAATGAAGTATACGAAGGAATCGCATTTTAATCTCTTCATATATTGGCGTTTCTGTTTTCCTTTCCGTGCCCAAATTAGGAGGTTTTATGAATTCCCGTCCTACTCTCCTCAATCTTGTGGCTCTGTTTTGCCTAACCCTGTTCCCGCTCTTTGGTCACACTACGGAGGGAGGGGATGGCCTTATTTCGCCAGGGCCGGATCTGGTGGAGCGATCCGTGGGGAATCCTCCCGCAACGCTTCAGCCTGAAGCGGTCTTCACCACCGGAGATACCGTAGTAAACGAGGGCAGCGCGGCGACCGAGGCCGATGCACTGACTCGTTACTACCTCTCCGCTAATACCGACAAGGATTCCGCAGATCGGCTTTTGCTCGGGACCCGATTAGTGCCTGCGGGGCTTGCGGCTGCGGCCAATTCTGCCGGAACCGCAAACCTTACCGTGCCTGCGAATACTCGTGCCGGAAGATACTATCTCATTGTCTGTGCAGACAACTTGCGCAAAGTCGCGGAAACCAACGAGGGGAATAATTGCACCGCCTCTGCGACTACCGTTGTCGTGAGTGGTTCCGACCTGGTGATAACTACCCTTAGAAATCCTCCGGCCAACCTTCGTGCAGATGCATCATTTTTGGGGCGGGACGTTGTTATCAATCGTGGGAGTGTCCCCACTGCGGTTGATGCCCTGATCCGTTACTACTTTTCCACAGATACCGACCGAGACTCCTCGGACCGCCCTCTCATTGGTCATCGATTCGTGCCAGCGGGCCTTGCGACTGCGTCTACCTCGGTGGGGACTCCACGCCTCACCGTACCCGCCAACATGCCCGTCGGAGCGTACTATCTCATTGCTTGCGTTGATAAAATGCAACAGATTTCCGAAACCAACGAGGACAACAACTGCACTACCTCCGTGACGACTACCCAGGTGGTAAGTCCGCCCTCCATCACCTCGTTCAGTGCCGTTCCTGATGTTTTAGACCTCGGTGGCACGGCAACTCTCACTCCCGTCTTTTCGGGCGGCACAGCTACGGTGACTGGGCCAAGGGTAGTAACCAGCGGCGAAGAGGTGCAGGTCACCCCGGCACATACCACTACCTACACCTTACGAGTAGTAAATGCCCTCGGTGATGTTGCCACGCGCACCATTACCGTGGTTGTAAACACCCCCAGCGTGACCGTAAGCCCTAGCACGTCCTCGCTATCCGTCAATGGAAAGCAGATCTTCAGCGCCGAGGTGCGCGGGATTGTGAGTTCTACTGTCGCATGGCGTGTCGTCGAGGTTGGGGGCGGTAGAATCACCTCCGCAGGGGTTTATACAGCACCCGCTACCCCCGGAACGTACCATGTGCGTGCAGTGAGTACCGTGAGTTCCAAGGTTTGGGCTGAAGTTCCAGTAATTGTGAACCCCGCTGGCACGGTGCGTGTAACGATCTCCCCTGGGGGTGGGTCGCTCGTAGTGGGCGAGAGTCAGGGGTTGAGTGCCTCCGTAACCGGGTCCAGCAATCCCAGGGTAACGTGGTCCATCGTCGGGACGTGTGGTGGGACCGTTACCGCTACCGGTGCCTCCACGGCTACCTTCACGGCCCCAGGAACACCAGTAACTTGTCGCGTGCGTGCTACTAGCGTTGCCGACCCTACGGCGCGGTCCACGGCAACCTTTAGCGTGGTTTCGGGTAAATCCATCCAGATCGACCCGTTGGCACCAGTGTTGCGAGCCGGGGCGGTGCAGAGTTTTCGGGCCAACATTGCTGGGCTTATCGATACTCGGGTGCGTTGGGCGGTAGCGGGGGGCTTGACCGGTGGAACCCTGGACCATGCACAGGCCAATCCCGTTCACTACACCGCCCCTGGGGTAGCAGGCACCTACCATCTAACCGTGAAGAGTGTTGCCGATCCCACCTTGACCGCCACGGCCACGATAGTGGTGACCAATGCCGTTGCGGTAGATGTCACCCCCGCGACGATGGAGTTGCGCACGGTCGACGCGGGAATTTTCACTGCGGTGGTAACCGGGGCGGTGGATTCGTCGGTTACCTGGAGCCTCACGGAGGGCGCGACGGGTGGAACCATCGATCACGGTCGTTACCTCCCATCGGAGGCCGCATCGGGCCAGACCTTCCATGTAGTGGCGACCAGTACCGAGGACCCGAGCGTGTCGGCCTCTGCCCTGGTGAGCGTGTTGCCATCGCCGACGGTGGCACAGTTTCAATCGGTTGGTCCCATGGCCCGTCCTCGGGTAGAGCACAGTACCACGCGCCTCGGTAACGGAAAGGTTTTGGTGGTAGGGGGGTACGATGGCTCAATCTTCCAGCCCAGTGCCGAAATCTACGACCCCGTTGCACAAACCTTCTCTAGCACGGGAGACATGTCTATTGGGCGTCATCTCCATACCGCTACGGCACTCGATGCCACGCATGTATTAGTGACTGGTGGCGAGGCCCCTGGAATATCCGTGCTAGCAACCTCAGAAGTTTGGGATGCGAATACTGATACCTTTACAGCAGTCGGAGATATGAATGTCGCGCGGATATTTCATAGAGCGGTGAGGCTTCAGGATGGGCGTGTTCTTATCGCAGGAGGGAACGACCGTTTTTGGGTAGCGCCCCTGGCTTCAGCCGAGATCTATTCCCCGACTACCCATACCTTCACGCCTCTGCCCAGCGGAATGAAGACGGCTCGAAGCAATTTCACGGCGACTCTCCTTCAAGATGGTAAGGTTTTCATCCTGGGCGGTGAGAATAGTGACTCATCCGCTCCCGTGACTGCCGAGATCTTTGACCCCGCCGATGGTAGTTTCCGATACACCGCAGGGAGCCCATTCGTAGGACGTTTTCGGCATACGGCAACGTTGCTATCGGATGGACGGGTACTTATCGTGGGTGGGGTAATATCTCCCGACTCGGTGGAGATCTATAACCCTGTGACAGATAGATTTAGCCTGGTTCCGGCGACACCCCGGGTAGGGCGCTTGGATCACTCGGCCTGCCTGCTCAGTGACGGAAGGGTACTAATTATTGGTGGTCAACAAGGTGCAGTAACGTTCTTTGGGACTGCTGAAATCTTTGACCCGAGTCTGTCTACTTTTGAGTTCCATGCCCTTCTCAATCGGCCACGCCGCAATACCGAGGCACTGCTCCTTGAGACCGGTCAAGTTCTCATCGTGGGGGGTGAAGACGGGGTAGCTCTCACTTCAAGCGCGGAAACCTTCCCGTGAGAATGAAGAAATAGAAATTATATTGAAAACTAAACCCCATTTCCGTTTTTCTCTTTTATCAATCAGAGAGAAATGGCGATGGGGTTTTCAATGGACTATTTCTTAATAGTAACTCAAATTCCTGCCTTGGCCCCACGCGAAGGACTAATGCAAACTGCCAACAACCAAAGAATGCTCACAGTACTTTCCAAGAAATAGATGTCCTTTTTCTTTTGTCATCGGTTTACTTATCTAACCTGAGTTCGACGTAAGCAATCAGGGATTTGTTAAACATCTCATCACATTC
>CAUYTY010000099.1 GCA_963575655.1 Gammaproteobacteria bacterium
AATTATAGAATGTTTTTGTCGTAGCGTAGGTTAGGTCAACGTAAGGCACCACCCGGCGTTACGCATCGGGAAAATTGGTGTCCAACGCTCGAAGAGTTGGGGCTTCAGTTCGAGAAGAAATTCTTCGGTGCTCCTCCCGAACGGAAGGGAAAGACAAATGGCACGACCGATTTCGAGAAAGGAAAGTCATATTTTTCGCAAATCGAGGCAACCTACACCGCTGTTGGGTTCGTGCCCGCAGAGGTAAAGCGCGTTTGGGTCTGCTGGCTCGTCAAAGACGGCGACCGCGCTAAACCTTTGATGGTGCCCTTTCACTCGAAGCACCTTGACCGCACCTTCGAGATTGAAGTCCTAGGCCTCCGTGACTTCATCTTGCCCGAGCTTGCTGACGCTATCGGTACCGCAAACTACGATGATGAAATTCTTCGCACTCTCGGTTTCATTAAGCAGCGTGAGTTGCAGACCGCAGTGGCCTAACACTACGTTCGAGGCGACCTGCGCGAAAAGCCGCGCAGGCGCCTCAACTTCACGTTAGGCCGGCAACCAACCCTGTCCCCAAGGAGCATTCACCGCAACCAGGGGATGACGGTAGAGACGCTGGAGGGACGCGACCGTTAGTACCTCGGTAACGGGTCCAGCAGTGGTATCTCCGTTACCGTAGAGCAACAGGCAATGGTCGCAGAAACGGGCGACCAAATTGACATCGTGGAGGGCCATCAACAGCGTCCCCGCCCGAGCATGGGCACGCGCTACCAGGAGAGAAAAGAGACGCATCTGATGGGCTGGGTCCAAATGATTGGTGGGTTCGTCTAGTAAACCAATCGGGGTGTCTTGCGTCAGAAAGGCCGCCATTCGCAAGCGTTGGCGCTCCCCGCCGGAGAGTGTGACCGTTTCACGCTGCTCTAGTGCCACCAAATCCATCGCCGCCAGGGCCTCTCGGGCCAACGCGTAGTCACTTTCCGTCTCCCAGCCAAATCGCCCAAGGTGAGGGTGACGACCAATCAGAGTCGACTCCAGTACCGTAGAAGGAAAAGGATCGGACTCATCCTGAAATACCACCCCAAGACGCTGTGCCCAACCTCGTCGTCCCAACTGGGTACGCGATAATCCATCCAGAAGCACGCTGCCTGTCCGTGCGGGATGTAGTCCGGCCAAGGTATGAAGCAGTGTTGTCTTACCCGCTCCGTTGACCCCCAGCATCCCCCAACACTCACCCGGATACAGCGCCAGATCCAACCCTCGGCATACCGTGTAATCAGCCACCTCGACCGTTAGCCCACGGGCTTCGAGCAGTGTCACACCAGGCATCAATGCCGCAACTCCTCTGGGATAGGGAGATTGTCAAAGGCATTGGGTTTCGGTGCACCACCGGTCTTGCGAATTTGGTAGACAAAGGCGAGGACTTGCGCCACTGCTTGGTAAAGACCGGCGGGAACCTCCTTGTTCAACTCAGAATTGTGGTAGAGCGCACGCGCCAGGGCGGGGGCCGCAATTAGGGGTACCCCTGCCTGAGTAGCAACCTCACGAATGCGAGTCGCCAAAAAATCCACTCCCATCGCCACTACCTGCGGCGCCCCCATCTTGGTGCCGTCGTAGAGCAAGGCAACCGCGTAGTGCGTCGGATTGGTAATGACAACATCCGCCTTGGGCACCTCCGCCATCATGCGTTGCTTCGACATCTCCCGTTGCATCTGGCGGATACGCCCCTTGACCTCAGGCCGACCTTCACTCTCCTTGGATTCGTCGCGAATCTCCTGACGAGTCATCTTGAGTCCGTGATGGTATTCCCAAAGCTGGAAGGGGGCATCCGCAGCGGCAACGAGGATCAGCACTGCCGCTAAAAATAGAAACCCCCAAGTAAGCACCTCCCCAAGTCGTCCGAGCCCCGTCACCAGGTCCCCCTGCCCCAACACGAGCAACTCCGGGGCATGACGGCGCAATAACCAAATTCCTACCCAAGAAATCAGCAGCAACTTAGCTATGGACTTTCCCAACTCGGCCAGCCCCTGCCAGCTGAAAAGACGTTTGATCCCTGCGATGGGATTAACTCGCTCAAATTTGAACCCCATCGACTCGGTACTAAACGACCAGCCCCCCAAGGCCATCGGAGCAACCAAGGCCGCAATCAAGAGCAGGATGAGTAACGGCGCAAAGTCCCGTAGAGCGGTTAGCGAAAGCTCGCTAAACATACGTCCCAACCAAAGAGGGTCATGCGCCTGTTCCCGGGTTAGGGTGAATCCTCGACGCATCGCATCAGCCAGGGAAGCGACGAACTGCCCGTGATAGACGAGTAAACCAATGGCTCCGGTCAAGGTCACTACCAGGGTATTAAGTTCCCGAGAGCGAGGAATTTGACCGCGTTTACGAGCCTCCTCTAGGCGTCGCGGGGTCGCATCTTCGGTGCGTTCTTCGTCGCTATCCTCCGCCATGCGCTACTTCCGCACGGCGACCGATAGGCCACGCACCACCTCGAAGGTGGAATGAAGCAGACTCTCCGTCTGGCCTATGAGAATGGACAAGGTGTATATCATGACGAAAAGAACTGTGCCCAAGGTAACGGGGAATCTTACGGAAAAATATTGAACGCCAGCGCCGCACGGGTAAATACCGCAAAGGCGAGATTGATCGGTATTAATATTCCCACCGCCATTATTATTCTATCCATCGTTTTTTGTTTTTTCGATACATGGACAACCACATTGACAAACATCAGATTCCGTATTACTGAACTAAAATTCGCGTTCCGAGAGAGAGAGAGATCCAGCAAACTCTCCGTAACCGTTCACTCCCCCTCCCAACGGGAGGAGGTTGGGGGGAGGGCGATCAAAAAACTACTGATTCAATCATCGGATGATTGGTTTTATTTTTGATCGCCCTCCCCCAGCCCTCTTCCGTTGGGAGAGGGTGAATAATTACAACTCTCCCTTGGATGAATTCATTAGACATTATCCAGAATCTCATCCCCCGCCCCTTCTCCTGATTAAGGAGAGGGAGCAGGGGGTGAGGTTTTTAGGTTTCGGACAATGTCTATCACATAAAATCAAACTACCCAAATATCTATAGCACTCAGAGTTGGATGACCGGTCAGGATGGCAAACTGAATCGCTGCTCCAGCGCCACTGCCATCGGCATCATAAAACAACGCACCGCTATCGGTGTCGTAAATAATACGATCCGTTGCATCGTGTGACACACCTGCCGCGCTTCCATAAAAACGATCATCGGCGCTATTGAAATGACCAGTCACTCCGATATTGGTAAACGTTACATCGTCCAAATACAGATTGTCCTGACCTGACACGAAATCGCTAATCGTGTCAATATTGCTGCTTCCCAAGGCGCTACCGAATCGGAAAATGTCGCTACCAGCCCCGCCCGTTAAGATATCCGTACCTAATCCACCATTCAGCGTATCGTCGCCGTTGCCACCATTAAGCAGGTTATTGGCTTGATTGCCGGTGATCGTGTTGTTGAGTGTGTTACCGGTACCATTATTATTAATGCTGCCGGTAAGAGTCAGATTTTCTATGTTGGCGCCAAGGGTATAGGTTATGGAGGACCGCACGACATCGGTACCTTCTCCAGGATTTTCAATCACCACATCACCACTGTTGTCCACCACGTAAATATCGTTATCGGTACCTCCGCTTAAAGTATCCACACCCGTACCACCATTCAGGGTATCAGCGCCCATACCGCCATCCAGAGTGTCATTACCATCTCCACCGACAAGTAGATTATCCCCCACGTTGCCTCTGATCGTATTGGCGAGCGTATTACCGGTACCATTAATTGCGGCAATACCGGTCAATGCCAAATTTTCTAGAGTCACACCCAACGTATAGGTAATCGATGACTGTACGGTATCGGTACCCTCGTTACTATTCTCGATCACGATATCGGTGCTGTCATCGACAAAATAAGTATCGTTGCCAATACCACCGTTCAGTGTATCCGCCCCCGTACTACCATTCAATATATCATTCCCGCCACCACCGGTAAGCACATTAGCTGCTGAATTACCATTTAGTACATTATCCAGCTCATTACCCGTGCCATTGATTACATCGGTCCCGGTGAGTACCAGGTTTTCAATATTAGTTCCGAGAGCATAGGCAATCGATGACAACACAGTATCGAGTCCTTCGTTGATATTTTCCGTTACCACGTCGCTGGCGATGTCTACTACGTAGGTATCATCATCGACACCACCTAGCATTGTATCCACGCCAGTACCACCATCTAGTACATCTGAACCAACGCCACCGGCCAATATATTATTGGCGCTATTGCCGACAATCACGTTATCCAGGGTATTGCCCGTGAGATTCAGTGCCGCATCGCCCAAGGCATAGAGGTTTTCTACATTCGCCGCAAGGGGGCTGATGTTAATTGACGAACATATGGTATCAATTCCCTCACCAAGATTCTCGGTGACGGTGTCAGCCGCGTTGTCGAACAGGTAGATGTCATCCCCCTCCTTTCCCACCATAGTATCTGCACCCAAGCCACCATCGAGTCTATTACTCATGGTATTACCGGTCAGGGTGTTGTTACGCTCGTTACCGGTAGCGTTGATCGAATCCATGCCGATCAGGGTCAAATTCTCGATATTGATACCCAGGGTATAGGACACATATGACCGTACCGTATCGGTACCTTGATTAGGCTGCTCAGTTACTCGGTCAGTACCGACATCGACGACATAAATGTCGTTACCCATACCACCGACCAAATCGTCTGAACCACCCTTACCGTTCAATACATTGTTGACAGAATTACCAACAATACGATTAGCTGCATCGTTGCCAGTACCGTTGATGGTTGCCGTCCCGGTTAATACTAGGTTTTCCACATTGGTTAGCAGCGTGTAAGTCACACTCGATTGCACGCTATCGAATCCACCACCAGGCAATTCAGTTACAACATCTCCAATATTGTCAACAATATAGGTATCATCACCGATTCGGCCGATCATGGTATCCGTACCGGTACCACCATCCAATAGACCTTATCGGAAACCTCCTCATCACCCACCACAGTCAATATAAATCATGAGGTTGCGTTGTCCGGCAGAGCTAGGTAGGGGGTTTCCGATAAGGTCTAATATGTTTCCACCGCCATCACCGAAAAGCGTATCGTTTTGGGTAGTTCCGGCAATCCTGGGGTTCGGAGAACTGAATTTAAAGTTTTCTGCCCGCAATTGCTCGGGAGTAACATTATACAAAGTAACCATTCTATTTAGTGGGTCACCGATCACGCGAATCGCCGTGACTGGTGAATCACCCACGTTACCCAATACAAAGTTTCCTGGGCGAATATCAAGATTTCCAAAGGATACGGCTTGACTAATGGATGATAAATCAATTGTGTCAATGAGATTTCCCGGTACACCTACCTCAAAGTCATAGATGAGATTGACACTGGTAGTGCTGGTGCTGTTAGCCGTTGTTTGCGTCAGAACAAAGCGATCGGCACCCTCACCCCCCATTACCAGCGCATTAAGAGTGTCTGTGCTAAGGAAATCATCACCTTCCAGGTGAATAATGTCATTTCCCGCGCCGCCACGAATTTCATCAGAACCATCGCCCCCGACTAGGATATCGTCGCCGTTACTACCGACAATGAGATCATTCCCCACGCCACCATCAATGACGTCGCCAGAACTAGTTGGCTCTCCGGTCAGGAAGTCATTTCCTGGACCGCCATAGATACAATTGTTGTCTGTCGTATCATGAATAGTATCGTTTCCATTGGAACCAAAAACTATCGGATCACGCAATTGTCTGATATTTTCATCGGCGATAAGAAATAAATTAGCGTTCGGCATTGAAGACGATACGACGTTTTTCAATAGCAGAGAATGTCCACTGCCCAGATTGACCAGTGTATCCGCGCCCGTTTGAGTAAAACTCGGGTTGACCGAGCCCATACCAACCAGCACTAATTTATCCGCACTCGGGGCAAAATCTGTAATCGTATCAGTATCAGTATCAGAATTCGTATAGATCACGAAATAGTCCTTACCACTTCCGCCAGTCAATGTGTCGTTACCCTGACCTCCCTCGATAATATCGCTACCATTCCCCGAGGACAGCACATCGTTACCGTCTCCACCCAGCAAGTGATTACTAACCTGCGCGTTGGTTAGGGGACTCCAGCTAAATAGCATATTGGACGGATTCTTCTTTAAAAAGTTCTCTGACTTTCTCTGGCGATTTTTTTAAATCCTCTAAAAGTTGAGTAGCTTTATTTTTTAACTCCTCCACATTACGAATAAGGTGACGCGCAATTCCTTGTGTCTTAATATTGCTCCATACTAGCTCGACAGGATTAAGGTGTGGAGAATAGGTGGGAAGAAAGAATATTTTAACCTTTCCATTTGTCGTCTCCAGATATTCCTTAACTACTTTTGCATGATGGGCAGAATACCCGTCTGTTACAATATAGATGGGGCATGAATTCTCTTGAGCCAAAATTTTTAGATATTCAACAAACGCACCACCATTGAGCGATGAGGGACCTATTTGGAAATGCATCTTTCCTTCAGAAGTTATCGCAGCGATCATATTTATGCGATAACGTCCACCAGTGGAGGGAATTATGGGAGTTAAACCTTCTAGCCCCCAAGTTGTACCCGCGTGATAATCGGTGCGCGCCCCAGCCTCATCAAGAAAATAGATTATAGCACCCTCATTACTTGCCAACTCTTTGATTCTAGGAAACTCTTTGTTAATCCAATTATCTACTGAAAATTGGTCCCTCTCTATCGCACGATATACTGGCCGTTGTGGAGTTAAATTAATGCGGCGCAAAAAACGGCCCACCGCGGAACGACTCATGTAAATAGAAAATTTCCTCTCTATTAATGTCTTTATCATTTCAGTTGTCCATAAGACTGTCGAGAATTCAAAATCCAATGGGGTAAATGCGCACAGCCAGAATACGAGTATTCCTTCTTGCTGTTCATTGATGAAGGATTTTCTTCCAGGGACAGGTTTCGCATTTAACGTAGCTAGACCCATCTCTTTTGCCTTCTTCACCCATTCGTACACCTTCGATCGGTGCATACCGAAAATCTCGCCCACCTCCCTAGGAGACATTCCTTTACGTACAGCTTTTACTGCTTGAAGCCTTATATACTCAAGGGTAGAGTGATCGAGAGAACGTCCATCAGAATTTTTCATAATTTTAGCAATTTCATGTCTTATTTTTTGGTTGGACTAATAATAGATTATTTTTACTTGCTTGTCCCCTAACCAACGCGCAGGTTAGTAGACGACGCATTGCCCGTAATGATGTCATTGCCTTCGCCACCGGTTGCATTCTCAATATTGGCAGGTGTGGTAATCGTAAGCGCCGTATTGGCGATAATACAGCTACCGGTGGTTAGATTGATGGTGTTATTGCCCGATGCTGCTGCCGCGTTGATCCAATCAAAACCACCATTTGTGTCTGCTGCCAATGTGTGTTGCACTGCTGGTGTATTCTGGTATTCATTGGTGTAGTAGTAGGTATCGTCATCATTGTCTATTTTTCCGTAAAGATCCAGGCTCCAACTGGTGAGCGTACCGGTGCTTCCTGACGCTGCATCAATTACGTTCAGGGTCCAGGTACCATTGGCTGATTCACCCTAATCGCGCACTGTGGAAAAAGTAAACGAAAGCTTGTGCGAACCGCCGAATGTCGTATCGCCACGATCCACAGTATCGGTGCTTCCTGGTGTTTTACCGGGTCGATCCATTAGGATCGATTCGGTTCCCGTCGGTGATACCAATTTAAGGATCAGATCCCCCGCACGGGCATGTGTAAGATTTGCCGTTACCTCGACATGCTCAACTTTCAGCCAGGTATTGCTCACCGTGAGCGTACGGGAAATCCCAGTTGTGTTGCCGTCCGGTATAGAAGTATTTATCGTTCCTGACGTTAGAGTATTGGGATAGTACTCATTGGCGCAAGTCTGTTGCTCCGTCCAGGTTTCCGCCAACCGTACCGCTGCCCGAGCATCGATCTCACCAAAACCATAATCGTGACTAACATGCATCGCCCCACCATTCCAGTTGGTAGCGTGATTGTTCTGCCAGGTCGTATTAGGATCGTTAATCTTTTTCGAGGAAATAGCGAGGATTTCTTGAATATCACGATAGCCTAGTTTTGGATTAGCCTCGAGCATCAAGGCAATAATGCCACTGATGATGGGAGCGGCAAAACTTGTACCCTCTGCGGTGTTGTAGTCTGAGCCAAATGTAGAACCGCTATCATTCTCAATCAAACGAGACGTACTGGTAATATTTGATCCTGGTGCTGAGGTCAAGATGTCAGCGCCTGGATTGCTAAATGGCAAGTGAGCAAGCTGTAGCGAACCAAGATCACTAGTGGCATTGATCGCCCCCACCGCAATGCTATAACGATTATTAACCGTGGAGAAGTAATTAGCGTTGCCACCATCGGCACGCTCGTTTCCACTCACCACAACGATGGCGGTACCCAAACCTTGCCGGCCATCAAAAGCAGCAGATTGAAACGCATATTCAAAGTTAGGATTGTCGTTAAAGTTGTCAATAAATCTGAAATTGAGACCCCAGGAATTGTTGGCAATGTCGTACGACGACATTTTTTGAAATACCCGCAGATCTTGTCCATTGTTATCGAACCAGTATCCGGCAATCGTGGCATCATAGGCTACGCCCACCGTGCCCTCACCATTTCTTGCCGCCACCATAATGCCAGCCACCAAAGTGGCGTGAGTAGAATAGTTGCCCTCGTTACCTTCCCCTGCAAGGTTGCCAACGGTGGAATCGGCCAGCCAGCTTTGATCAACATTAGGTGCCAAGTCAGGATGGTGGTAATCGAATATCTCTGGTGTGGTACTAAAGGGACCACCCGGCTCGAACTGACCAATTCTAACTCCCCTGCCAGTGTAGTTTTGCCATACGGGCAGGATGTTGGCATCGCTCAGATACCATTCGTTGGTGGTAAGGGGATCGTTTGGTACCTCTGCGGTCTCTAGCCAAACAACGCCCTTCATCGGTGCGATATGGCCGGTGGTCTTGTCGATGATCGAAGTGAATTGGTTGGCAGCATCTGCCACCTGGTACTTGAACCCCATGATTCCGGCGAAGCCAGCAATGGGGGTAAAAACAACATCACCGCTGGCATTGATGGTTGCCGTACCGCCTTGTACATCGGTGATGGCGGTGATATGCAGGACATCGTTCTGCCAGTCGATATCGTTACCGAGAATCTGGCTTTTGGCGATGGTACGAGTCGTAGCGGTACGGGTAAAGGCTGCCCCCGATGCATCGACGGTCAGAATATCTCCTGACGGCATCGGGCCGGATAGATCCCCCAATTTGACGCTAGAGAGATCTCTGAAACTGATCGTCTCCACATTTTTTACAAAATCGTTGCCGTCCCGTCCGGCTACCGTATCATTGATGAACCAACCGTTCCCCGCTTTGGTGAGGCGGTATTCGGCATAGCTACCAGTCATGCGGATGTTATCTTGACCATCGCCACCATTGATACTGTCGTCTCCTTGGCCTCCCTCAAGCACATCATTGCCTACCCCTCCAGAGAGACTGTCGTCGTCCTGCCCTCCGTCGATAAAGTCGCCTCCCTCGCCGCCAAAGAGTTGATCCCTGCCTCGCTGGCCGCGCACGATATCGTTGCCCGCGCCACCATCAATGAGGTCATTATCATTTTCACCTGAAAGGGCATCATTAGCGGCGCCACCGATAATGATGTCATCACCATCTCCTCCACGAATGAAGACAGAACTCCTGCCTCCGCCGCTGAGCAAATCGCCACCTCGACCACCTTGTGCGATCTCAATTTCAGCCTGAGCAAGATTTAGTGTGACCGCCGCGTCACCAATGACCTGGATGGTATCTCTGCCCGCGCCCCCATGGATATTGGTTTGCTGATCCTCCGCATCGATGAATAAAACGTCGTCTCCGGCCCCAGCATTGAAGGTATCCGACCCTGCATCACCGACCAACCAGTTGTTGTTACTATCTCCGGTTAGGGTATCGTTGCCAATAGAACCGTAGGCATTGTTGACACCCTTGGAGGTAACGTCGATGACTTCACCGGTGGTGCTGCCAGAGATATAAGCCTTACTTTGGCCAACCGTGACGCCATTAACGGTGCCGCCTTGAGTAGTGACGAGGGTACCGTTACCGCTGGTAACAAGCGTGCTACCAATGGGATTGGTAAGAAAATTGGCGGCAATCACCTCTCTGGTTTGTCCATTCTGGACAAAGGTACTGGTGGTCAGTATTTCATTGCCGTCACGGACGAGCCCAGATTGATTGGTGGCAGAGAGATTGATGCTGGTAATGCCGAGACTGGCGAGAGTTTTCAATTCGCCGCTATCAGTCTTACCATCGTGATCGGCATCTACCCAGACTTTAACCTTGGTCCAAGCAGTATCGGCGCTGGTGAATTGATTATCCGCGTTGGAATCCAAGCTTTTGAGAGCGGCTAGACCATTAGCAAAGGGTTTGGCGCCAACATCGCCATTGGCGCCAACGGCTCCATTGAAATATTCCGAGAGAGTTTCAGAAATATTATCGATCTTGCCATTGTTATTGAGATCGTAAACGACAATTCCATCTTGGGTGGACACCCAGCCGGTCCGCTCCAGAGAACCGCCATCATGGTCAGTATCAAAGAGCACCGGGTCGCTACCGTAATCGGTGAGCTTAACACCGTCTCCATTCAAATCCAAAACGAGGGGGTCAATGGGAATAGTGGTGAAGAGATCAAGCGCACTGGTATTGATAGCAACCTGCGGTATCACGTCGCCTATTGAAAGGTCAAGCTCACCGGCATAATCATTAATGGCAAGGTCACTGGAAATATTATAGTTACCAGGACGATAACCATCGCTAAGAAAATCATTCATTACCGCCGAAACGCCACTATCTTCATTGACGTTTCCTACGCCAGTGACGACAACATTGTCATTATCGATCAGCGTAGAGTTATCTGCGCTAACGGGAGATTCACCCGTGATATCAGGTGGAGTGACGGAAAAGTCGGTGGTAGTGGTGAGGGAGAAGTCGTTGGTGGTAGCCCCATCAGCCGGTGGCGCAATAGCTGGCGAACTAGATTCCCCAATTGGGTCGAATCCATTAACAAAATTGTATGCAGGAGTGCCTGGATAGTCTTGCGGGTGGATAGCAAGCTCTGTCAAGGTCCCATCGGCGTTATAGTAGGTTGCTTTCTGTGCGTCATTTGGAATCGCGTTATGGGGATGCGGCCCCCATGTAATTCCAGAATAGCCTGCGCCAGCGCTTTCAATAACAGCCTTGGAGAAATCCCAGCAATTATTGGAGTACCCTGGTGCGGCGACTACATATGTGCCTGGGTTGTCTTGCCACTGTGCTACCGTCTGTTCTGCCATTGCGAGCTGTTCAGTTGTGACCGTTACAGTCTTGCTAAACGAGACTTGTTCCATATGGCCAGCGCTATGGATATCGTCCTTAATAATGCCAGTGCCTATATAGCCCGGCCCAACCGGTTTGCCCTGAGAGGTATCAGGGTTGGGAGAATAGCCATAATACACAGTTTGGCCTTGATCGTTGGTAAGACCCACGAAAGCATGTGGCAATCCGGAAAGATCAACAAATACAGTAATGGAGGCCATAAAAAATCTCCTCGTTTAAATCGTTCAGTAGACAGGAATGATGATCTGTTCGACCAAGTTTTCTAACAATTTCTTTTTTGTTTCTGCACCACGAGGAATGGTTGGCACCATCCAGCCATCCAAGTTCTTCACGACATTGATGATAATCTCATAGTGCGTTCTGCTAGGTTCAGAGCATTTAAAGAAATCATAAATTCGCTTTACTTGATCAGCCTTGAATGTGTAGTCCAATCGCGTGTGCCAGTAATCAATATTATCCTTGTCTAAGTCACTAAAGTTCTTGGTGGGATAGCTAATTTCAGCACAGGGATCAGTCAGAATTTTCATAATTTGTTCTAGTATCATTGGGCGTTGCTTTACTTCGCTCCCAATCTCGAAAGCGATGCAATATTCCTCTTTACTTTCAAGCTGGCATAACATTCCACCTGCGGTAAATGGAATTGCGTCGGCACGTAGATTTCTTTCACTCAGATTTTCATAACGCTGTCCGAATTTCGACGTTCGCAGATCGGGAACACGCTGTTTGATCTGATGCAAAAGCGCTGATGCCTCAATGGCATAAGGCGGTATCCTTTCTCCTGCTAAGGCAGGAGTTAGTAGTTGAATCCAACAAAGAGCAACCATTCCAGCCGTTTGAGAAATTCTAATCAAGGAGAACAATGTTAATTTGTTTACACACAATGACTTTTTCATCTTTTTCTCCAGTTGAACCCGGTAATTCGGTAAGGTAGTCCGCGTAGGGTACGACGAGGAACGAACTGCATCATTTGCGTTATTCCCCATCCCTCGATAACTATTTCAGAGTCACACACCTAATCTGGGCAACACATACCGCGTCGAATAAATGCGAGCAACAGCTAGGTCATCGCCGTTACTACGATGCTCCTCTATCCTCCGCCATGCGCTACTTCCGCACGGCGACCGATAGGCCACGCACCACCTCGAAGGTGGAATGAAGCAGACTCTCCGTCTGGCCTATGAGAATGGACAAGGTGTACATCATGACGAAAAAACCCGCGCCCAAAGTAACGGGGAATCCTACGGAAAAAATATTGAGCGCCGGCGCCGCACGGGTAGATACCGCAAAGGCGAGATTGATCAGCATCAATATTCCTACCGCAGGCAAAGCAATGAGTAACCCACCCCGTAGAATGATCCCCGCCCAGACCGTGACATCCCACCACGTTTCCGGGGCGGGTCCGAGGGGACCAACCGGCAGACTGCGGAAACTCTCCGCCAATGCATCCAGGGATAGGAGATGGCCATCCGTCGAAAGGTAGATAAGGGTCACCACCAAGCTGTAGAACTGGCTCACGATGGGCACCGGCACTCCATTTTGAGGGTCCATTAGCGAAGCGAACCCCAATCCCATCAGTTGTCCCACCATTTGCCCGCCCAACTCCGCTGCCGCAAAGACCAAACGCAGGGTAAAACCCATGGCGCTACCAATCAGCACCTGGTTAAGCACGCTAAAAGCTGCCTCTAGGCTTAGAGGATCCAACGGCGGTGGTGGCGGGAGAGTGGGAACGATCACCGCAGTAACCGCCACCGCCAACGCCATGCGAACCCGCGCCGGGACAGTCTTGGTGCCTAACATCGGTGAGGTCATAAACAGGCTCGCTACCCGAAACAAGGGTAGAAACGCCGCTGTTACCCAGGAGAAAATTTGGGTGTCGGACAGATCCAAGGTCATGGAAATGCTCTACCCAATCAGAGTTGGAATGCTTTCGTAGAGGCGTCGGGTGTAATCAATCAACTGAGTCAACATCCAGTGACCGGTTACCAACATAACAATCGCGAGGGCAAGTAGCTTGGGAATGAAACTCAAGGTTGCTTCGTTGATCTGCGTCGCGGCCTGAAAGAGACTGACCAACAATCCTACTACCAACGCCGCCAACAATGGAGGAGCTGCTAATACTGCCGTTATTTCCAGGGTCTGACGTCCCACCGTCATAATCGTCTCAGGGCTCATAACTCCCCCTAAACCTAGTGATGGGGCCAGGGCTTACATTTTGAATACACAGCAATTATCTCACTTCAACCAGGCACGTAAAAACTTCCCGCCAGGGTCCCCATTACCAAGGCCCAACCATCCACTAATACAAAAAGCATCAACTTGAATGGAAATGAAATAATCGGTGGAGATAGCATCATCATACCCATAGCCATCAATACGCTCGCCACCACTAGATCAATGACAAGAAACGGCATAAATAATAGGAAGCCTACCTGAAAGGCGGTTTTTAATTCAGAGGTAACAAAGGCTGGCACCAACAATTGCAACGGAATATCATCCGGATCCTTGAAACCTTCCTTGTTGGCAATGTTGGCAAATACGGCCAGATCGGTATCGCGAGTTTGGGCCATCATGAAGGCACGCAACGGTTTGACGGCTTTCTTTAGCGCTGGCAACACTGCAATTTCATCGCGTAGATAGGGCTGCACCGCATCGTTGTAGATACTGTCGAAGATCGGACTCATGATAAAAAAGGTCAAGAACAAGGCAAGACCAATCAAAACCTGACTCGAAGGTGTTTGCGCGGTACCCAAGGCCTGACGCAGGATTGCTAGCACCACGATGATGCGAGTAAACGCAGTCATCATCATCAACGCTGCGGGGAGAAAGGTCAGAGCCGTCATTGCAACCAATATCTGCAGACTGACGCTATAAGTCTGACCTCCACCAGGGGCTGCGGTTACCGACATTACTGGCAACATTGGCTCCGCCCAACTAATTCCCAATGGCGCTATCACCAGAAACAGAAAAAGCATCCGTCGAAGGGAAGCCCAAGAAATATTGACGACTCGCGCAAAACAACGCTGGATAATCACGACCCATTCTCTCGAACCAAAGCACGCAAGGCTGCGGCAAAGTCTGCCGGCGGTTGAGGTACCGACAGAGGCTGCGCCAATACGTAAAGGGTCTGCACCCGTCCAGGGGCAACACCCAGCAGGATCTGTTGCTCCCCTACCTGCACCAGAATCGCTCGTTCCCGCGCGCCCAGCGATACCCCTCCCAAAACCCGTAACGCCCCCCCCATCGTCCCCCCCAGTCTGGCAAAACGACGCAACAACCAGGCACTGAGTGCAATAACAACCAGTACTAGGGTTAGACTCAGACTCACCTGCAACAGATCCCCCACCCCTGGCGCAGGATGCTGCCGCACCTCTCCTTCCGCCCACGCCGAGGGGAAGGAGATGCACCACCCCCAGGCAATCAGGAAAATCTGTTGCATGTGTTTTTTCTATAATTTCTTTATGAAAAGAGTTGTTCGATTATTCTTGGCAATTAAGAAATTGAGGTCCAGTGCCACATTCTGTACCAATACTAACGCAGCTTTTTTACCCGTTCGATGGGGCTAATTACATCGGTCAGACGAATACCGAATTTTTCGTTAACCACCACCACCTCACCATGGGCAATAAGACAACCATTGACCAATACATCCATGGGCTCACCCGCTACTCGGTCGAGTTCTACCACGGAACCTTGGTTGAGTTGCAACAGATTGCGAATGGTGATCAGGGTACGACCAATCTCCATGGAAATAGTTACCGGAATATCGAGAACCACATCCAGATTCTTATTCTCTTCTTGTGGTTCGTCGAAATCATCCTGCTCCAAATCTTCTAACTCGGCACGGTGCATATCTTGATCGCTGCGGCCACCACGACCACCGCGTGCCCGTTTCTGCTCGGCCAGGCCCTCCGCCCAGTCGTCCTCCTTCATACTATTGCGGCCATAGGTGTGATTGCTCATCAAAATCTCCAGGATAACTCCTGTCTTTAGATAGACAGAAATGAGGTGCCAGTATTTAATCCGGCCGATCAGCCTAATAAGGGCCTAGTCACAGAATTCGTAACCGCTCACTTTTCCTTAGCAGGAAAAAGAAGCAATCACCCTATTTTGGTTTCATTTGTTGATTTGCTCTTTCCTTTGCCCTTTCCTTTGTTTTTCCTTTCTCCTTTTCCTTTTCCTTTTCTTTCTCCTCCCTCTCTTTTTCCTCCTGCTCCTTCTTTTCTTTTTCTTCCTTCTCCTTCTTCGCTTTTTCTTCCTTCTCCTTGTCATCTAGCAGATCATTTGCTTCCAAAAGATGGGATACTGGTCGTTTGATGAATTCGGCAACCTTGACAGCTCGATGCCCTCCTGCGGCACCATAATAACCTCGGAAGATGGGGATCCCCTCCGCTCGTACCAACACGGTCTCAGGCATATCGATGGGGATCACATCCCCCGCCCGCAGATGCAGGATATCTTCCAAGCTAAGTACGGTTTGGGTAAGCGCACAGCTAAGCCCTACCTCAGCCCCTTGTACCTCATCGCGTAGAGCCACCATCCAGCGCTCATCACGTTCCTCGCGGTCGCTCTGAGTACCGGCGTCCAATAATTCGCGGATCGGCTCGAGCATGGAATAGGGCATGGTTACATGAAAATCCCCCCCACCACCATCCAATTCGACATGGAAGGAAGAAATTACGACCACCTCACTCGGGCTCACGATATTCGCAAATTGAGGGTTTACCTCGGAGCTAAGATAGGTAAACAAAATCTTTAGCACCGGATCCCACGCTTCCTTGAGGTCTTTAAAGATCAGATCGAGCACAATGCGAATTACTCGAATCTCCGTGGGAGTGAAATCACGCCCCTCAATCTTTGTGTGAAAACGCCCCTCCCCCCCGAAGAAGTTATCCACCAGGATAAAAACTAGTTTCGGATCGAAGATAACCAGGGCAATACCGCGCAACGGTTTGATATGGATCAGATTTAAGCTGGTGGGTACAAACAGGCTGTGGACGTATTCAGCGAACTTGGTCATCTGGACCGCTCCCGCCGAGATATCCGCTGAGCGGCGCAACATATTAAACAGGCTGATTCGCAGGTAACGGGCAAAACGTTCGTTAATCATTTCCAGAGTGGGCATACGCCCACGAACAATACGTTCCTGCGCAGTAAAGTCGTAGAGACGTACATCTCCCGCCACTACTTCTTCGGCACCGGTAGTTTCGACGTCGCCGCTCGAAACGCCGCTGAGGAGTGCGTCGATCTCCTCTTGACTGAGCAAATCACTAACTGGCATGGGGATCTACTGGACTGAGAAAGTGAGTGAAGAAAGGCATAGCACTATTGCAAATAGTAGGTACACCGATACGCTTACTCGTTAGTCAACCTACTGCACCACGAAAGAAGTGAAATACAATGCTTCAATAGGGGGGTGATGCCGATCCTCAATGCATTTTTTGACCGCTGCCTCCGCTTCAGCACGCACCTTCTCAATTCCAACATTGTTAAGGACATCCGCATAGGCGCGCCCACTCAAAACCTCTCGCACATCATTTTGGATAGGAAAGAGATTAGCGTTAATCGCATCAATCGCCGCCTGGTTTCGAGACATTACGGTTATCGCTACCTGCATAAAGTGTATGCGATTGGTATCCATGGTATTGACGACAAAAGCGGGCCTAATTTCCTGGTAGATGGGAGGGAGTGAATGATCAACCGTTGCATGTCCGGATTCGGCAGCATGACCACCACCACCAGCCTTACCACCAAAAAATCCGGTAAGGTACAAAGTTGCTCCTACTGCCCCCAGTACTACAATCAGTCCTATCCCGCCAAACAAGATGAGCGTTTTCATATTACCACCGCCACCACTTGGTTTTTCTGCTTTATCTGACATATTCTGGTTCTCTCTGCATAAGCCCGGTTAAAGGGATAACGGGCAAGCTATTAAACCTTATTGAAGATTCTAGATACTCGTTTTGGTCACCGCCCGGCGGTACCTAAAAACCGTGTAATTATCAACGCCCCCTCCCAATTCGGAAATAATTGGAAAAGAGCGGCCAGAAATTACTGATTAGACCAACTGACTATTATTGCACTGTACTTCATTATTCTCGCGATCCCTCTTACCTTCTCGTAGGGAGACGGGAAACAATCACAAATCTGCGGTAATTATTCAATTTCCTTCAGGTCTATCAAAAAGGAAACGGTAACAGCCTGAACACTTCAATATCGATCAATATGGCAATCATTAAACCAATCGCGGCATTCATCGAAGTACGCCGATCCTTCTGCAAAACCCCGAGCGTTACGAAGATAATCTGATACAGGGTAAAAGCAGCGGCACTAATCCACCACACCAAGGACAGGGAATCGCGAGAGGTTAGGGCAAGCACAACGCCAAGCCCGGCCAATAAAAGTATCCCAAGCACGAAATAATACCCAAACAAACCATGGAATGGGTCCGTTCGGTACCGACGGTGCCGCGAACGCGCCATCCCACCGGCTCTACCAGAGGGGGACGCCTGGCTCATGGCAACAGGTCGTCTATCCCCAACAACCTCCTCCAATCTGGCAAGACGATCCTCCAACGCTTCGACTTGTGCCAATAACATATCAACCACTTCTTTGGTGGTTATTTCATCATTTGGTTCCGACGTACTCATCGACTCCCCCTCGGCTACCTTGTAAGACCTCTTTTACAAGGATCGTTATGATTATGATCGTGGATAGTTACCGGCCGTAAACCATCCGTGGGAACAACTGAGCTAGCAATCTGACTTACCTGACCCCGGTAGCACCACAGCCCTTGTATCTACAGGTGCGCATTCTAGCGTGGACACCTTCTCGGTAGAGGTGGCCATCGTTGGCCCTACGACAATGTCTCCAGACGCAGGCGCGCTACTGGACCACGAATGGCGGAAAGGGCCTCAATCGCAGCAATCGCCTGGTCCATGGCCGCCTCTTGGACCCGCTGGGTGAGCAGGATAACCGGAACGTGGGTCTCGCCTTCACTCAACTCCTTTTGAAGAACAGCCTCAATACTGATGCCAAGATTGCCCAGGATACGAGTCACATCGGCTAATACCCCAGGGCGATCCTCCGCGTGCAGGCGCAGATAATAGGCCGTCTCGGTCTGTCCCATGGGAAGAATAGGCACATTCGCCAGGGCGCTGGGCTGGAAGGCCAAGTGGGGGACACGATTCTCGGGGTCGGCAGTAAGCGCCCGTACTACGTCCACAATGTCGGCAACAACTGCAGAGCCCGTGGGATCCGCCCCTGCGCCAGCACCGTAATAAAGGGTGGAGCCAACCGCATCACCTTTTACCAGCACCGCGTTCATCACACCGTCCACATTCGCGATGAGACGACGTACCGGGATCAGGGTGGGATGGACCCGCAACTCGATACCATTAACCGTACGTCGCGCAATACCCAAATGCTTGATACGGTAGCCAAGCTGCTCAGCAAAGGCGATGTCCTGAGCGGTGATCCGGGTAATCCCCTCGGCGTACACCCGCTCGTACTGGAGCGGAATACCAAAGGCAATGGCCGCCAGGATGGTGAGTTTATGAGCAGCATCGATACCCTCTACGTCGAAACTCGGATCGGCCTCGGCATAACCCAGGGCTTGGGCCTCTTTCAGGACATCGGCAAAGGACCGGCCCTTATCCCGCATTTCGGTGAGGATAAAATTGGAGGTACCGTTGATGATACCGGCGAGCCACTCAATGCGGTTACCGGCAAGGCCCTCACGAATCGCCTTGATGATGGGAATACCGCCCGCCACTGCGGCCTCAAAACCCACCATCACCTTTTGCTCTTCGGCGGCAGCAAAAACCTCATTACCATAGCGAGCAATCAGGGCCTTGTTAGCGGTGACCACATGCTTGCCACGGCGAATCGCCGCCAATACCAGTTCACGAGCCAAGGTAGTACCACCGATCAGCTCAACGACGATACTGATCTCCGGGTCGTTCACCACCTCGTGAGGGTCGGTAGTGAGGCGAATGCCCGTTGTGTCGCAAATCCGCTGACGGGCAAGATTAGATACCGCCGCATGGGTCACTCGAATGGGACGACCCGCCCGACGTGCGATCTCGTCAGCGTTGCGGGCGAGTACGTTCACGGTACCGCCCCCTACTGTACCCAGACCTAGGATGCCTACCTTGATGGAATTCACCGTACTCTCCGTATTTTCATCGTTAGACCTACCCCCTCCGCAGAAAAGAAAGGTTGGAGACAGGCATCATCAAACCGCCCTTCCTATGTAAGGAAAAAGACGGAGGGACTAGTTACAAAACCGACGCTAACTCTTTCCCGACTTCTTGGGAGCTGCCGAACGGGAACGATCACCATTCTCATCACGACGCAGCATGTCACGGATGCCACGAATCGCCTGACGGGTACGGTGCTCATTCTCAATAAGACTGAAGCGAACGTGGTCGTCGCCGTACTCACCAAAACCGATACCAGGCGATACCGCCACCTTGGCCTCCTCGATGAGTTTTTTGGAAAACTCCAGAGAACCGAGGCTACGATAGTGCGACGGAATGGGCGCCCAGACAAACATGGTGGCCTGTGGTGACTCCACCGCCCAGCCCGCAGCATTGAGGCCGTCCACCAATACGTCGCGGCGGTTTTGATAGTTTGACGCAATCTCCTGGACACAGTCTTGCGGACCGTCAAGAGCCGCAATAGCCGCTACCTGAATGGGAGTGAAGGTACCGTAATCCAGGTAGGACTTCATCCGGGCCAAGGCCGCCACCAAGGCCTGATTACCCACCATGAAACCTACCCGCCAACCCGGCATGTTGTAGCTCTTGGATAGGGTAAAAAATTCCACGGCCAAGTCCTTGGCGCCTGGCACCTGCATGATCGACGGGGCCTGATACCCATCAAAAACGATGTCAGCGTAGGCGATATCGTGGATAACCCAGATCGAGTGCTCGCGGGCAATAGCCACTACCTTCTCAAAAAAGTTCAAGTCCACACACTGTGTCGTAGGATTACCCGGAAAATTCAGAACCAACATCTTCGGCTTGGGCCAAGAGGTGCGAATCGCCTTCTCTAGTTCGGCGAAGAAATCGACACCAGGTACCAACGGTACGTGACGGATGTCTGCCCCGGCAATAACAAAACCGTAAGGATGGATGGGATAAGCAGGATTGGGAACCAGTACCGCATCACCAGGTCCCACCGTGGCCAGCGCAAGATGGGCCAACCCCTCCTTAGATCCGATTGTAACAATGGCCTCACGCTCTGGGTCTAGGTCAACATCGAAACGACGTTTGTACCAGTCGCAAATAGCCTTACGTAGACGAGGGATACCCTTGGACATGGAGTAACGATGGGTATCGTTGCGGCGTACGGTCTCGACGAGTTTGTTGACAATGTGTGGAGGCGTGGGGCGATCTGGGTTACCCATGCCAAGGTCCACGATGTCCTCGCCGCGAGCGCGAGCCTTTGCCTTCAACTCATTGACAATGTTGAAGACGTAGGGGGGGAGGCGCTTAATGCGCGGGAAATCTTCGATCAAGGTGGCGAATCCAAAACGGGAAGGGAGGGCTAACAACCGTACCAGAAGGTTACTAAACAGTAGGTAAAATTAAAAACCACAATAATGCCATACAAACAAAAGAGCGTTCCCACACATCATATCAGAACCAACAACTTACACGCCTACTTTCGTTAAATTCCTACACTGATTTAATATTATTCTAAACCAACCCATTGATTTCCATTCCAAGAACCAATAGATTCAAACAGTTTCTGGGGCACTAAAATTTACCCACGGGAATTGGCATTTTAAATGACACCTCAAACAATTACGGGGACTTGTTTCATCGTTATTTGAACGTACCGTATGCCCAGATAAAATTATGGACGCACCACACCTCATCCACTAATCTGCACTTAAGAATTAGAGAGTATCCCGGAAGCATGGCATCATCATACGCCCCCTCCTCTAACCCACGCCCAAATTAATAAACAATATTGTAACTTTTTCAGAAACCATAATAACTTCCACCCCAACAAGAACAGGAAACTCGAATCAACTATTCGCCATTGGTCATCATTATAAATAAACGGACATCACCGGGAATCTCTTGGGAGCTGACCATCATTCCGGCAAGGGTTACCAGAATAACGAGACGCTAATCAACACTACTAACCTGCGCGTTGGTTAGGGGACTCCAGCTAAATAGCATATTGGACGGATTCTTCTTTAAAAAGTTCTCTGACTTTCTCTGGCGATTTTTTTAAATCCTCTAAAAGTTGAGTAGCTTTATTTTTTAACTCCTCCACATTACGAATAAGGTGACGCGCAATTCCTTGTGTCTTAATATTGCTCCATACTAGCTCGACAGGATTAAGGTGTGGAGAATAGGTGGGAAGAAAGAATATTTTAACCTTTCCATTTGTCGTCTCCAGATATTCCTTAACTACTTTTGCATGATGGGCAGAATACCCGTCTGTTACAATATAGATGGGGCATGAATTCTCTTGAGCCAAAATTTTTAGATATTCAACAAACGCACCACCATTGAGCGATGAGGGACCTATTTGGAAATGCATCTTTCCTTCAGAAGTTATCGCAGCGATCATATTTATGCGATAACGTCCACCAGTGGAGGGAATTATGGGAGTTAAACCTTCTAGCCCCCAAGTTGTACCCGCGTGATAATCGGTGCGCGCCCCAGCCTCATCAAGAAAATAGATTATAGCACCCTCATTACTTGCCAACTCTTTGATTCTAGGAAACTCTTTGTTAATCCAATTATCTACTGAAAATTGGTCCCTCTCTATCGCACGATATACTGGCCGTTGTGGAGTTAAATTAATGCGGCGCAAAAAACGGCCCACCGCGGAACGACTCATGTAAATAGAAAATTTCCTCTCTATTAATGTCTTTATCATTTCAGTTGTCCATAAGACTGTCGAGAATTCAAAATCCAATGGGGTAAATGCGCACAGCCAGAATACGAGTATTCCTTCTTGCTGTTCATTGATGAAGGATTTTCTTCCAGGGACAGGTTTCGCATTTAACGTAGCTAGACCCATCTCTTTTGCCTTCTTCACCCATTCGTACACCTTCGATCGGTGCATACCGAAAATCTCGCCCACCTCCCTAGGAGACATTCCTTTACGTACAGCTTTTACTGCTTGAAGCCTTATATACTCAAGGGTAGAGTGATCGAGAGAACGTCCATCAGAATTTTTCATAATTTTAGCAATTTCATGTCTTATTTTTTGGTTGGACTAATAATAGATTATTTTTACTTGCTTGTCCCCTAACCAACGCGCAGGTTAGTAGAGGTTGCCGATCATACTTAATTTACCGGCTATATCTCCGCAACAGTCTCGCGTTTTCCAAAGGCGAACGCAAAAATAAATCAATACCACCTTGACAAGACCGCCTTGCAAAATGATAGCATGATACCCATACCTTTACATTGAACTTTAGTATCCGTAACCGAGGAAATAACAATGGAGAATCCATTGGCAATACCAGAGATACTCAAAGAAATCACGGAAGGAAATTTTGTTGATGCACTCAGTCTCTGCCTATGCAACGCTCGTGACTATAAAGATTATGTATATTTTCAATATCTACACACCTTAGCACTTTACTCTTTGGGGAAAAGATCGGATGCGATGCGCACGATTGTTCAAGCTTTTGTGCTCATCGAGAATCGTTCCGACAAAACCGAGTATAACGAACATTTTCATTCTATATTAAAGAAACTGTTTGACGACATTTTGCTTGACGGCATAAATAACATAAAACAACCTCACCGCGAAGTTGAACACGATCTTATTTATGCCTGCCTTAGCGCGATATTCACCCAAACAAAGATCAAGTTTGTATTTTTTTCAGAAAGTTCCCTGTACACACTCGCAAAGACACTTCTAACCAAAGGTTATTACAAAGAATGTATCCTTGTAGCGCAGACATTAGTTGCCATATCAGACACAAAGAACACCTTCCAATTCACCATTATTATTGAAATGGAGGATATCGGAATTACGGATAACAAACTACACTATGCAGCTACTGGGAAGGCTATCAAATCTCTCAGAGGAAACCCGTCCAACGTACATGCGCTCATCGTATTGCTATCCTATGCCTACAGAAAACATAAACACAGCCTTATCGAACGTATTGTTTCTGTGGTAAGAAAAATCCACGCCGACAATCTTGATACTTATTCCCAGATAAGACAGTACTACATGTTTCGCACCAGCAACGCTTTCTTCCTAACGCAGGTGCTAAACAGAAAATCTAATTTCACTTGTACAGAATTTGTAAGTGCAGAAAAGAACGATGGCGCAGTTATGTTTTTTGTCTCGTGCGACGAGGTTTATTTTAATATGGCCGCACGAAGATTGATCGATAGCCTAATGCGCCTGGAAGGTGAAGTATGCCTCCATGTTAACATCGTTGACCCTTCGCCAGAGACAAAAGGTGTTCTTGCGGAAATTGCCGCCCATCGACGCCTCTTCGGTTATTCATTTTTCTACAGTGACGCGATAAATCGCCAGACGATAGCCCCCCCATGGGACATTATCCGTAAGAAGACCATCTACGCCTGCAGTAGATTCTTCGTGCTCCCTGAAATACTGAAGGTTTACGATAAGCCGGTGATTATTCTCGACGTAGATCAAGATGTTGTCTCACCGACTCATCAATTTATCGAGGAATTCTCAAAGAAATTTCACCATGACGTTGCCGTTAAATTCGACACAAACCTGCTCGGACCAGGACGGGATTGTTGGATCGATATGACTGCATTCGCAAACACTATGACGGGGAACATGTTTGCGCGAATGATGAAAAATTACATATTATATTTTATAGAGGACGATTATGCATTTTGGATGCTGGATCAAGTCGCCTTTCTCGCGGTTCAGCTACAGATGAAATCGATAGGCTATGCACCGAACATCTATTTTTTCAACAAGGACGATTTTCAAATAGGCGACTATTTTGCGCATTACGGCGGGGCACATATTCGTAATCATCCGTAAACGATTTACTGAGAGATTAGCATAAACCAAGTCGCCACCTATGAATCAGATCAACTGCCACGCAAGAAAGCCTTAACAAAATCACGGATAGATTGATTTAAGTAACCAAAGTTGCCACCTATTCAAAACTCGGGATCGCATCCAATCGTCCCCCCCTCAATCCCCCCGTAAACGGGGGGAGGTCTGCGGCCTACTCCCTCCCCGTTTACGGGGAGGGCTGGGGAGGGAGCAAGTAGGTGGCAACTTGGGTTAAGTAGGTGGAAACTTGAGTTAGTTTTAGATTACACCATCCCCAGAGAAGATACTTCGACCGGTCTCTTCGCGAAGATTTAGGATTTCCTATTCATGCGTGTACTCATAGAAGGTTGGCGCGGTATCAGCCATTCCTATGCGATGGTGAACTGCTATCAAATACTGGAATTGCTAGAGAGGGATGGTCTTGAACTATATCATCGGGACCTTCCTTTTCCTAACGCAAAATGGAACAACATTACCAACAACCCAGGGCTGCCCGCACCTCTCCAGACATTAATCGAATCGTTACCCCCACCGGATCAGTCTCGCTATGACTGTGCCTACTCGATTTCCTGGCCTTACAAGACACCTACGCCAGAAGCCGCGAAGGTGTTAACCTTCATGACCGCCGAGTATGGCCTGAAAGAGATCGACTTTGTCGGTCAAACCCCAAACATTTCCGCATTATGCGCTGGCGAAAATCGCATTATCACGCCATCGAGCTGGTCAAAAATGAAGTTGATCGAGTTTGGCTTTCCCGAGGAGAAAGTTACGGTCATCTCTCATGGCGTCAATTCCACACTATATTTTCCGGCAGGCGCGGACGAACGCCAATCATTGCGCCAGCAGATTAACGCAACCCCGGAACATTTCGTATTTCTAAATCTAGGGGCGATGTCGCGCAATAAAGGAATCGATGTACTGATCCCGGCCTTCATAGAGATCCGACGACGTTATCCCCAGGCTCGATTGGTAATGAAGGATGACAAAGGTTTGTATGGAATGGGGGCAGCGGATGCGATCCATCAAACACTTACTGCTAAGGGCCTAACCCTAACCGATGAAATACGTAGTTCGATTACGCTAATCTCGGCCACTCTAACCCTGCCTCAGATGCGATTGCTGTATGGATCGGTGGATGCCTATGTTTCGCCGTATCGCGCCGAAGGATTTAATCTGCCCGTGGTCGAGGCGATTGCCTGTGGAACCCCAGTGATTGTGAGCGATGGCGGCGCAACCGATGACTTTTGTGACCCGCAAACAGCCCGGTTTATTCGCACAACGCGAATAGACAACGCCAAATGCGACATCCCACGCATTGGTTACCACCTTGAACCCGATTACGATAGTCTCGTCCAACAGATGGAAGGGGCACTCACGGCCTCCCCCGCCAATTATGAAGTTTTTGAGAAGGGCCGCCACCGACTAATAGAAAAGCTGTCGTGGGCCGCCTGCGCCCAAAAATTAGCGGAATGTTTTTAGATAATCCAGACGAACAGGATAATTATCAGGTAGTTCTCCAAACAAAAGCGATTACATTGCCGCGTATTCATCATACCCAACGGAAAAAACCATGAGCAGGAAACCACAGCGTCCGTTCAAGCACTCTCCGAGTAAGTCGAGTAATTCGAAGGTAGAGGCCTTACTTGCCAATGCGATCAAATACCACCGCGCAGGACGCTTCGAGGAAGCCACGAATCTATATCGTGAAATACTGATCATCGACCCAAAGAACTTCAGTTGCTACAATAATCTAGGATTAATTGCCTACAATACTGGCCGCACCAACGAAGCCGAGGAATTATTCAAAAAGGCCTACGCTTTAAACAATAACGACTCTGATATCTATAATAATCTTGGAAATCTTTATCAGTCACAGGGTAAACTCGATCAGGCAGAAAAATGTTTGACCCAAGCGTTGCGACTTAAACCTAATTTTAGTGCGGCGCATGTAAATCTGGGCATTATATTGCATAACCAAGGAAAATGCGAACAGGCCATTGCCTGTTATAATCAAGCGCTCCGCCTCGACCCTACGCTGGGTGAAGCCTATCTCAATCTAGGAAATTCATTCAATCAACTAAATCGCTGGGATGAGGCAATTGAGGCGTATGAGCGTGCGCTAACGCTCAAACCAAATCATGCCATCACTTATAATAATCTGGGGGCGGTGCTCCGTGCGCAAGGTAAACTCAACCGCGCCGAGGTTTGTTTGAAGCAGGCATTGCAACTACGACCGGATTTTGCTCCAGCCCACATCAATCTGGGCACCTTGCTTACCGACGTGGGCAAGACTGCTGAGGCCATAAAATGCTGCGAACAAGTTCTGATCGCCAAACCAAATCGTGCTGACGCTCTGAGCAATATGCTCTTCTCGCTCAATTATATGGATACGATTTCTCCCCAGGAACTCGCCGAGAAATACTTTCAGATGGGAGCAAGATTTGAAGAGAATTTTCTGGCAACACCCCGACACTATATCAATGACCCAACCGCCAATCGTAGGTTACGAATTGGCTATGTCTCTCCAGATTTTAGGAAGCACGCGATTACGTTCTTCTTCGAACCATTAATGCGGAACCATAACCGGGACGTGGTCGAAATTTTCTGTTACGCCGAAGTTTTTATGCCAGACGAAATGACTGAGCAATTAAAAGCTTTATCCGATCATTGGCTGTCCACCGTGGGAATGAGCAATAATGAATTGGCTGCACGGATTCGCGCTGATGGTATTGATGTGTTAATTGACCTTGCGGGCCACTCTGCGCACAATCGGCTATCAACATTTGCCCAACGACCCGCTCCTGTGCAGGTGACTTGGCTCGGTTATCCCAATACCACCGGCCTCACCACTATGGATTATCGATTAGTCGATGCCATTACTGACCCGGAAGGAGTGGGCGATACCCTTGCCACCGAGACATTGATTCGCCTGAAAGATGGTTTTCACTGTTATCAAGCACCCGTTGGAGTTCCAGAACCAGTCCCACCGCCCTGCCTGGAAACCGGAATCATTACCTTTGGTTCGTTTAACAATGTGGCAAAGATCTCCCCATCCACCTTAGATGTCTGGGGAAAACTGTTCGCTCGACTCCCCACAGCGCGACTGCTACTAAAAAGCTGGATCTTTGCCGATGAAGATACTCGAACATTAATTCTTTCTCGTTTGGCCGCTCGCGGTATAGCTACCGAGCGCGTGACTCTGCTAAATGCAATTGCCAATATCTCCGATCACATTGGGGCCTACCGTAAGATCGATATTGCCCTCGACTCATTTCCCTATAACGGCACCACCACCACTTGCGAAGCGTTGTGGATGGGCGTTCCGGTCGTTACTTTGCTAGGAGATCGTCATTTGGCCCGCGTCGGGGCAAGCTTGTTGACGCAAGTGGGTCTTAAAGAATTAATCGGGCACAACCAAGACGAATATATTGATATTGCCGTACGGCTTGCTAATGATTATCCAAGATTGACCGAGCTGCACAGCGGACTGCGGGCCCGGATGGCAGCCTCACCGCTGTGTGATGTTCCAACCTTTACTCGTCAACTCGAAGCGGTTTATCAAAATCTGTGGCAACGCTGGTGCAAACCAGCCGCTACGGTTCAAGAAATAATCCCGCATCAACCATCGCACAATCCGACAAACGTGCACTCTCCAGAAAAATCAACCGCCTCGGTTACCGAGATGTTTGCTGGCGCCCTCCAGCATCACAAAAATGGAAAAGTGAATGTTGCCGAATCGCTCTGTAAAAAGATTCTTGATATTGATCAGAATCATTCGGATAGCCTTCATTTACTCGCCATAATTACTCACGATCAGGGCAATAGCACCCTCGCTCTCGATCTGTTGAAGCGGGCATGTACCATTAATGAAAATGCTGCCCACTACCATCGCACGATCGCAATGGTTTTAGAATCGCGTGGGGAGATCGAAAAAGCAGTTGAGCATTTCAGTAAAGCACTTGCACTGCAAAGTGACCCTGAATTACACAGTAACTTGTTGCGATGCCTGCTCTATCGATCCTGCGGGAGTCGCGCAGAGATCTTCTCCATCTACCGTCAGTTCGATGATTTATATGGTCATCGCCCTTTAGCAAAGAATCGGAGACATGCCAATCCTAATGAGGGCCAGCGAAGGCTAAAAATAGGCTATGTGTCAACCACTTTTAGCAGAGATTCGGCACCCCATTTCGTAAAACCAGTATTGAAATTCTTCAATCATGATCAATTTGAGACCTATGTCTACCAAGTCGGGGCCGATAAAATATCCGAGGAACGCGGCAACGATCTTTCGCGTTTCGATATCCAGTGGCGAGCCCTATCTTCTAGGGAAGACGAGCTATTGATCGAGGCAATTCAAACCGACGGCATAGATATTTTAATCGATTTGTGTGGCCACTCTGCGGGAAATCACTTATTGGCCTTTGCCCAGAAACCGGCTCCTATCCAAGTAACCTGGCTCTATCCTGACACGACGGGTCTAAGTGCTATGGATTACCGCTTGGTCGATTTTATTTCTGAACCACTGGGAAATACGGACGTTTCTTCTAGCGAACACTTGGTCCGAATCGCCGGAGGATTTTTGTGTTTCATGCCACCAGAGGATCCTACGGTAGTAGAGCCACTGTCCGTACGCCAATCAGGTAAAATTACCTTCGGTGCGTTCACTCATCATGAGGCAATCAGCGACGAGGTTTTGCAGACTTGGTCGGAAATTATTTGGCAGGTATCAGGAAGTCGGCTTCTTTTGAGAAACGATATTTTTAACAATCCGCATCACCGAAACTTATGGAAAGAGCGGATTACCTCATTGGGAATACCCGCCGAGCAACTGTTACTAGAGGGAAGTACTACCGAGATCTCCCGTGATTATGGTGGCGTCGATATTGCCCTTGATGCCTTTCCCTACAATGGAATGACCACGACCTGTAATTTCCTATGGATGGGGGTACCAGTAGTAACCTTAGCGGGGATTCACCACTCAGCGCGAATTGGCGCAAGCATTATGACCCATGCTGGATTTAGTGAGCTAGTGGCGTCAACTCGCGTAGACTACATAAAGCTTGCCGTCACGCTGGCATCTGATCAAAACCGTTTGATTGCTTTACGTCATAACCTACGCAAACGTTTGTTAGCATCACCGCTTTGTGACACTAATCGCTTCGTGCGTTATTTGGAAATTGCCTATCATGCCATGTGGCAGAAATGGTGCAATCAACAACCTGCCGAAGCGATATGTGTACAGGTAGTCGAAACGACACAAGCACCTTCTTCGAATAGATCGAACACCTCCGTTGAAACGCTTGATAACGACTATCGGTTAGCGGACCACGCACCCTACGCGCAACTTGCCGACGCAGAAATCGGTCTACGCAGCAAAAGAATACTTGAAATCGGTGGAAACCTCCCTCCCGATTTCGTACTTAACGTATTAAAGGTGGCACAGTGGGTCAGTGTTCAATCTCCGCAGTGGCTCGATGAAACTGGCAAACATGATCAATCCCGTAGCGACGAATCAATGGTGGCACTCAACGCTATTATCACACCTAGTCAGTTGGGGCACTACAACGTTTTGGTGGGAGATCTCGAAGATTTTCCTGCGAGTCTTTATGGCAGCTTCGATGTTGTATTCTCAATCACTGCGTTTGAACGCATCCCATGTTTAGGACATACCCTTGAGGTAATGGCCGCAGCCTTGGCCCCCAAGGGCCAACTATTTGCCATGTTCTCGCCAATCTGGACCGCCCACAATGGCCACCACCTTAATCGGCTAACTGACCGTTCAGGCCGAGACCTCGATTTCAGTGATCAGTCACTGATTCCACCCTGGGCGCACCTCTATTGGCGTCCACCACAGATGTATAGCCATCTACTCCAACATACCGATGCTGCCAGCGCTGCCAAAATTGTCTATTTGATTTATCATGCACCGCAGATTAATCGGCTATTCGTTGAAGACTATGTCGACTATTTCAGCGCCTCACCATTGGTTGGCGAAGTGGTCAAGACTCATATGACGGCAATACCACCGCCTGTTCAAGAGTTACTTGAGACACAATATCCGGGGCGGCGTCATTTCGACAACTGTGGATTGAAAACAGTGATGTCGCATCGTCCATAACCCAAGTTACCACTATCCACGGATTAGCCCTTCGACAAACTCAGGGCGCACGAATTTATGGTAACCGCTTGTTTCGGCCACTAGCTGAGTGGGATACGCATTACGCGCCCTACTCGGCTGTAGATAACAGAAGAAACTCACATGCCCAACAGAACCTACGTTATCGAGAATCAAGAATTAAAGTTCGTGTCTGGAATTAGAATCGGGATAGATTACCCATTGACGTCAGATTTTATTGTCATGTATTGCAACCAACGTAAACCCGCCGAATGGCACCCACTGAATTATCGCAAGAGCCGCGGAGGAAATTATTTAGATCTACGATTTACGCATCACACCAATGCAGCGCATTTTAAGATCGATATCATTGGTCAACAACAGGAACCGGCGCGTGGTGAGTTAATCTATTTCATCCCGCCATCCTTGCAAGAGGCCAAAAATAATCTAGCATCAAAGAAGATTGTATTTTTGGGGTGCGTAAGAAATTGCGAGACATCCATTCGCTCGTCCATCGAGAAGCTTATGGAGTTGGGGGCGTTGTTCGATGATTTTGAAATTCATATCTTCGAGAACGACTCAACCGACAATTCTCGAGAAATATTGAACGAGCTATCTAGGCAGGGGCGTTTTAAAATACTTAGTCGCTCGGGGCTGGACGAACTTTTCCCACTAAGGACACAGCGATTGGCCTTCTGCCGAAACTTACTGTGGGATGAGGTTTGTATTAATTCAACACGACCCGATTATGTGTGTGTAGTTGATATGGATGGAGTAATTGAAGGGTTGCCGACCATTCAGGGATTTTTATCGTCCTTTCGATTTGAAGCATGCTGGGATGCGGTATTTCCCGTAAACAATGGGAGTTATTACGATGTCTATGCTTTACGCCACCCACTCATTTGCGATGGCGACTACCACAGAAAATTCACCCACTTTGATGCTAGCTTCGGGATGCGTAATGCGTTATGGTTTACGCTCCAAAATATCGGCTCTATGAATTTTTCTAGTCTCCCGGGATGGTTAGAAGTAAAGTCTGCATTTGGGGGGATGGCTATATATAAATTTGACGGACTTGATCAGGCACACTACGTTGGTATCGATAATGGAATAGAGACCTGCGAGCATGTGGCGCTACATAGTGATCTGTTACGAATCGGTAAGAGATTATTTATAAATCCAGAATTTATCATCGAAACACACAAAGTTCCCTAGTGTAAAGTTTATGAGCGTCGAGTGAACCCCGACGCAGTCCACTCAACAACTTTCTATGATTAGTTTTTATGGGAAAAGTGCAGACGTTGTATTTGTTGTAACTTTCTCTCGTTTTATGCAGTAGGCACCATCAAGAGTTCTTTACGTACAAATAACGCCACCCCTGTATGGGGGCGATTAAAATGAACGTTATTTGGAACAAAACCAAGCATATCGAGGAAATCGCATAGCTTCAGAAAGTCAGATTGACCCTCATAGAGCTCCGCACGCATTACCTCCATCAAGATATATTTGATCCGTTTAAGTGTACGATTCGCACCCATAAGGACCATCAATTCCGCCCCCCGCACATCCAAATACAACATATCCAAGGGATCCACTACTGCGGTATAACCGTTATTGGAAAGAAAGAGGATTAATTCATCTGCAGTGGTTGCGGAGATCCCCATATTGCTCTCAAACCCCACCTCGGGAAATACCTGCAAGTGGTTCTTTGGTTTGAGAATACTGCTACTCATGCCACCATCACTCGCGACATAGACGGTGTATCGTTTGCTACTATCGTCGGCGCAGAGGGTTTGTACTGCCACATAGTTAGGTATTTGACGGCACAAATGGGACAAATGTGCAAAGGGTTCGGCGAGGGGTTCGGCAAAGACACCGCAAACTATTCCATTGCTCAGAAAATATTGGATATCTCGTCCCCTACCGGCCCCCAGATTCAAGATTCCTTGCGGTGCAGGTAGCCCCAAGTTACGAATAGTGTCAAAAAAGGAAAATTCCCTGGTCGATTGCTCCAGTCGCGGAGTAGTTCCTAATGTCTCTTCCGGTTGATTCACGGAAGGCACCATAGGTACGGTTTGATGTTTAAATGCTGCTTGCAACAATAGCGCCGTTGACAGGAAAGTGCTATGAGAGGTCTTGATAATTTGCGACTTTGCCAAGATCAATAGATCGACTACGGCATCCACTACACTAGAGGCGCTACGATTAACGTTACAGGGATAGACACGCCCGCTGTGGTCGGCGGTAAGTGTATTCCAGCTACCTTCAACCCGTTTTTCAACATGGGCACGCTTTGGATGGATACATACATTAGGCAGTTTATTAAAACGTTCCTCCACCGTCCTCTCATCGGAACATACAAAGAATCGATGAGCTGATGCCTTTTCGATGAGCGTATAGAGATTTTCTTCGTCAGCGCCATAGTTTCCGAAATCCGTTTTCCTGATCTGCACGCCAAAAAACTCTCCTAGCCCTTGCGCACGCACGAAATCCTCGGCACGCTGGATGAGATTTAGCCGTAAGGGTAGCGCGCGGATCTGCCGCATGATGGCTTCGTTGTCTAGATAACCGGGAATCAGCGGGGTGTGATAAAAAACATCGCGCTCACTCTCCCGGATATAACCAAGCGTGGCCGACCAATCTGGCAAGAGCAGCGGTGAAACATACGAAACGCCCATTTTCAGATGGTCTTCCCCCATTAAATAATGGAAATTATCTTTTTCTGGAACATAGCTGGCCAACTCGCGGTCAATCGCTAGCTGGTCACCGGCAAAGATCTCGGTATAAGCGGCACCACACCAGTTATTGACCGGCCAGATCACGATAGGACGTAATCCGCTACCCTCGGCAATGATCAGCCCGGAAATTAGACCATTGAAACGATTTCCGAATCCGCCGTCACAATAGATATGCAATTCACGTCGACCAGGATTTTCTGACATCTTCACTTGATCATCCGCCATCGTTTTCCTTGATAGGATACAATTTACCAACGCCTCCGCCGAAAAATCCCAAGATAATATTGGCTTCTGGATGTCTGTTGAAGCCGGGAGGCATATTTTCTTACCCTGCTGGGGTTCTAATTGCAGCAATATTTTGGTAAACGCATCCAGATCGGGTTCGATATAGGCATCCGCGACTATTCCACGAACCAGTGCCTTTTCAAATTTCACCCCAGGAACAGTGGTAGTTAAGTATGGAACGGTAAATTCATCGGTTGCCCCTCCCTTGGTAACAATAACTTGCGTCCCACACGCCATTGCCTCAATTACGGGCAGATTGAAACCCTCGGCACGATATGGCGATACGTAGTAATCCGCCATACCATATAGTGAACGTAACTGAGCAAGCGATATATTCTTGGGAATTATGGTGATTGCATTGATTATGTCATCATTCAGGAGATGACATGAGGCAAGGGTGCTGATTATAAAACTCTCGCCATTTACGTTATAGATACTTCGTTGATCCTTGAGAATCAGGCGCAGGTCTTTACGGACCTGACGGGCCGATCCGAATGCTTTTAGTAAAACGTCAAGTCCTTTATTCCAGGTAGTCACCCCCACATTTAACAATAGTACCTCGTCGGCACGAATCCCAAAGGCTTGGCGCTGCGATGCACGCTGTTCTTCCGTCATTGGATAGAAATATTTATGGTCAGCCCCATGGGGAACAACCTGGACATGCCCCGGACTGAAACCAAAATTGACAATCCGGTCTCGCGACCAGGTGGATGGCGTAACGATCCCCCCCCCCCGATGATTCAAAATCGTTAACCGTTTTCCTGAAGTCATCAAGATTGGCGGCATTAAAGCCAAACTCTGAGACATCCAAACCAAATTCAGTAACAATAAATACGATTAACGAACCATGGTTGATGGGTTGTAGATTATAGGGAGAATGAATACGGCAGACCGCATCAATATCGTTAGGAAGATCGCCGGACAGGTCATTGATAATTTTCTGGTCTTCGGCATCAAATCCCGAATCATTTTCTCCTGGTTTCCAATTTCGGAAGAAATGAGGGATGTCGCGATGATAGAGATGTACTCCTCGCATACGGGCCAACCCTAGAATTTGGTACTGGTTAACCATCGCAAAAGAGTGAGTGATATTCCTCCATCCTTCGATCAGTAGATTCATTTTCATTCCTAATAATGTAATCCAAGCTGCTACCTATCCGTCATTTCGGCACTCCCTGCCGGAATGACGGATAGGTAGTGTAAGCGGGGTTAGCTTATGGTGCCAATTCCACGGAACCGTTTAACACGGCCAATTGTTTAAGACGGTGTTCAAGGTTGCGCACAAATAACGCCGTATCGAAAAGCACCCCCTTCTTACGTACCTCCTGTAATCGTTCGCGGAGACGATGACAATGGTTTTTATTATTCGCCAACCACACTGCTTTTTCTTCGTATTCGCTAAAACTATTGGTACTCAGTTCATTCAATCCCGCTACGGTTAGCAGACTTCCCGCCATCCTTGAGGCAAATGAACGTCCCGAATAGGTAAGCACCGGTAGGCCCATCCACAAGGCATCGTTGGCCGTTGTCCCGGCATTGAACGGAAAGGTATCGAGAAAGAGATCTGCGCACTGATAGCGCGCCAGATAGTTTTCGGGAGATACCCGAGTTGTGAAAATTAGGCGTTCTGCCGAGAGGCCTTGCTCCTTTGCCTCACGGCGTAAATTGGCCTCTGCCCAAGGATTGTCCGCAAGCAACCAGAGCACACTTTCCGGGACACGTCGCAAGATGTTCATCCATACCCTAAACATCTCTTGGGTAAACTTAAAATTGTTGTTAAATGAACAGAAAACAAAACCCTCGGCCGGTAATCCACAATTCTGACGTGACGGTTTCTCTGCGGCGATGCGCCTCCGATCACTCACTTGAAATACATGAGGCATATGCAGCGGTTTTTCGGAATAGTAGCGTTCTTCATTCTGCGGAATGAGAAAGCGGTCAGCAATAATATAATCAATACAGGGCAGCCCGGTCGTGGCGGGTAGGCCAAGATAGGTAATCTGAATCGGGGCAGGTTTGTACGCCAACAAGTTGGGGCGCGTCCCGGAGGTTAATCCTTGGAGATCGACAAGAATATCGATCTCCTGCTCTCTAATTAACTGAGCGGCCTGTTCATCCGACAGTTCGTTAATTCGGATAAAGTGGTCCATTGCACTGACGACTCGTTTTCGAAGATTTGAACCATCTTCAGGGCTCCAACAAAACCCATAAACCTCGAAACATTCGCGGTCGTGTAATTCAAACAGCTCCACCGTTAGCATAGATACCGGATGCAAACTGAAATCTGAGGAGCAATAGGCAATTCTAATCTTCTTGTGTTGATAGCCTTTGGGATTAGCAAGCGGCGCGACATTCGATAATACTTTGTTTTCGACAAAACGACGAGAAACCCCTAATTGGACTTGAGGATCGTCGGAAACACTCAATATCGCCAGTGCCGAGGTTGCGTCCTTCATGCGTTCTTGGCTAAGATGTCCCAGTTCTGGGTAGACGGGCCATACACATTGTTTTTGGCGCAAGTGAACCCAGTGTTGGATCGCATCTGGTTGATTCGGGTCGATCTCCAGACTCTTGGCCAACATCTCCTCTGCTTCTTGGTACTTCTTTTTTGTTTCCAGCACGCGACCAAGATGGTTAAGTGCAAACACCACCAAGGATTGATTTTCCGGTCGCTCACACGAGATATTATCCTTTACCCAACGCCACTCTGCTAAGGCCTTGTCAATTTCCCCTAAACGCTCATAGAGTGAACCTAGGTTTAATCGTGGCTGAGCAAAATCGGGGGCTATTTCAATTGCCCGACGGTAGGCACGTTCCGCCCCGACAAAATCACCATGATTAGTCAGTGTTACACCTAAGTTGAAATGGACGGCATGTACATATGGGGACATATTACGTTCCAACCAGGTTCGATAGAGAACTATCGACAGGATGCCGAGATTATTCTCTTCGAACTGGGAGGCATAATGCAGTAGTTGGGAAATTTCAAGCTTACCCTGCCAGGCAAGCAATATCGCATGGGTAAAGATCTCTTCAGTAGACACAGAGGTAACCTCATTATTCAATGAGCCATACACAACACAGGCTGTAACTTGTTCACTCCACTCCATTAACGGGAGGAGGAAACGGTTAGCGTTGGTTAACTAGCGTTCCCGAATACCCTCATCGAGGGTTCGAAGAATGGGGTATAGGAAATAGGAAATTACTTTCCGTTTACCTACTTTGATTTCCGCAGACAGGGTCAATCCGGGAAAGAGTCTAAAATCCTTTCCCACATTTTCCAATCGTGTGGTCCCCAAGGCAATGTCAGCAAGATAGTAAACATCACTGGTTTGTCCTGCGGCACGACGCTGTGCAGAATCTCGGGAGAAGGCATCTTCCGTAATCATTTCTACGCTCCCCGGCAACGTACCGTGTTTCTGGAAGGGAAAAGCATCGAATTTGATACGAACCACATCGCCGATCTTCACAAAACCGATTTCTGTTGCATCGATCTGTACCTCCGCATCCAAGGGAACATCCAAAGGCACCAAGGTAACCAGAGGTTCCGCCTCGCGGGCGACCGAACCGACCGAGAGTTTTGCGACCTCTAAGACGATGGCGTCGACGGGAGTTTCCAGAGTTACCAAGGCACGCCGTTTCTCGGCTTTTTGTAATTGGTCGGAAACGGTATCACGTTCGCTACGGATCTGGGCCAAATCTTCCATCGTACGTTGATGCCAATCCCGCGAGAAGCTCTCACGTTCAGCCTGTGCTGCAAGAATTTCTCGGCGAATTTCCTCTTCTCTGTGTCTGACCATACCCAAATCGCGGTCCACCTCGAGTCGTTTTTCTTGGGCCTCAAGGTAACGCTGGCGGGCGCCGATATTTTGTGCCAAGAGACGTTCCTGCATTACTTCCATTTCTTTAAGCAGTTTAACGCGTGCGGTCAACGATTGCTGATCGCTTTGATTAGTAAGGAGTGATGCCTTCAATTTTTCGAGAGTTTCATCGAATTGCGTCATGCGCGAACGATAACTGGCGATGCGGGCAACACGAATATCAGACTGAAGTTTCTCGTCTTCCGTTTGATGAGGAGGATTTTTTCCTTCGCCACTTTTTGCCAATTCTTGCTCCAAGCGTTTAGTTTTTGCATCAAGGCTGGAGAGGCGTCCTCTTAGCTGTGATTCGTCTGCAGCCACAAAAGTTGGGTCGAGGGAGGCGAGGCGCTGTCCTTTTCTGACAATCTGACCAACCCGGACATCAATGGATTGAATAATGGCCGTTTCGATGGGTTGAACGATCAGGTTGGGTTGCCTGGTTACCAATCTTCCATGGCCGGTAACAATCTCATCGATCTCGGAAATGCTCGCCCAAGAAACAAGGGCGACGATCATTCCTACCAAAGAATAGATTGTCCAACGGGTCACGCCTCCCAACGGACGCTGCTCAATAGCATCCGCATCCGGGAGAAAATCAACGTCAACCCGTTCTTTTTTGTTGGTTCGTTCAGCTAGAAACTTATTTATCATGGAAGTCAGGCATCCCTGTTTGTTGATGCCACAAATGGCGATAGATCTCACAGCGTGGTAATAGTTCGGAATGTGTCCCTACATCCATGATCCGACCACGGTCAAAAACAATAATAGCGTCGGCCTTCACCAACGTTGACAGACGGTGGGAGACCATAATTACGGTTTTACCCACGGAGATCCGCGCCAGGTTGCGGATAAAGATAGCTTCACTATCTGGGTCAAGTGCACTGGCTGCTTCATCCAAGATTAGAATTCGTGGTGCTGGAAGGATCGCACGCGCAATCGAGAGGCGTTGTTTCTGTCCACCGGAAAGGTTGGCGCCATTTTCCTCGAGCAGGGTATCGTAGCCCTGTGGGAGGCGCTCGATAAACTCATCGGCACCCGCTGCTTGGGCCGCTGCGATAATCTCATTGAGAGTCCCATTGGGTTTTGAGATAGAGATATTATCGCGCACCGTACCACGGAACATGAAATTCTCTTGGAGCACCACGCCGATACTACTGCGCAGGTGAGAGAGTTCGATCTCACGAATATCAAGACCATCCATACGAATTACGCCTTGGTTTACCGAGTACATTCCTTGAATCAATCGAGTCAGCGTTGTTTTTCCAGAACCGCTTCGCCCAACCACCCCCACAACCATTCCGGCTTTGAGATTCAAGGAGATATCATCAAGGGTCATGCTGGTCGAGCCAGGATATCGGAAACCAACTTGCTCGAAGGTAATTCCTCCTTGCAGGCGGGGACGTAATCCCACGCCTCGACCACGGCCCTCTCCGGGGCGATTCATAACCTCTCCCAACATGCGCACCGATACCGCGATTTTCTGGTATTCATTTGCCAAGCCCACGATCTGGACGAGTGGCCCTGACACGCGGCCAGAGATCATCTGAAAAGCAATCAATGTTCCCAACGATAGGTTATGGGCAAACACCTCCTGTGCACCCAAGACCAGGATGGTAATTCCCATCAATCTTTCCAGGGTGTGGGTCAAGGTCACAGCAATATTGGACATCTGCCCAACTCTGAAGTAATTGGCGATCGAATTTGCGCTCCGATTATCCCACTCCCGCCGCCGCACCGGTTCCAGGGCCAAGGCCTTGACCGTGCGCATACCGTGGATTGATTCCACCAACAACGCCTGCCGTCTTGCCTCCGCCTCATACAATTTTTCCAAACGCGCCCGGAACGGTTTAATCAGCACAGCGACCACTAACGCCATTATGGTCGCAAAAAGAAGCACGAGCGCCGCCAGCTTTGCACTATAGAAAAACAGCATTGGCCCAAACACCAGCAGCCCAGACAATTCCAGCATGGTCATAAACAAATTGCCGGTCAGGAAGTGTCGAATCTGTTCAATCTGTTGAACATGCTTGATGATTATTCCGGCAGAGGACGATTCAAAGAATTCAATCGGTAGCGACAACAAATGCGAGAAGGTACGCCGCGCCAGTCGCATATCAATCTTATTCGTTGCTCCCAGCACCAGATATTGACGTAAAAAGCCAAAGGCCGATTCAAAGAAGATTGCGATCAGAATACCGACGGACAGGACATAGAGGGTCGAATAACTTTCATGGACCAGAACCTTATCGGCGATCAACTGGAAGAAGATTGGCGAGGCCAATCCTAGCAACATCATAAAGATCGCCACTACTGCAATATCGCGAAAGGCCGCACGCTGCCGCAGGATCTCCGGTAGGAACCAACGCAATCCGAACGGCTGGTCCTCATCGGTTACCGAAAAAATCCTTTTGGCGAATACCGCATCACCTTTCCATCGAGTACAAAATTGGGTGCTATCCAACAGCAGTAGATTGGTGCCTACCTCCAGTGGGTCCAATAGCGCAACTCGTACCCCGCGCTCTTCCTTACGCATCCCGACCACGATGACCCAATTGCCGTTATCCAAAACAGCGAATATTGGGAAGACCCCCTTGAGAGATAATAATCCCGCCCAATCGGTGGATTGATAACGCGCCTTGAGGCCATTTTCTTCCGCCATTCGAATAAATTGTTCGATGGTCGGTTCACGGCGTTCAAAGGCATAGTCGTGATCGAGCTTTTCGGGGGAGAGCGTAATGCCGTGGTGCTGAGCTACCGCAGCGAGGCATTGTACCGCCGTGCCGATCGATTTATTTTGCGTGGTATCTGTCATCAGTCAAGAAACATAAAGTTTTACGGAAAAGACGCCAAAAAATAGCCGGTCCGTTGCACCAACGAACCGGCTATTGAGGTAAAAGGTCGGAAACCTTGGTTATGATTTCAGCAGGGCCATCGCTTCAATAGTAACCTCACCTCTCGATTTGATGACCAGACGGGGAGAGGCACCCTTTCCAAATCAATAAAGGGACAAGGCGAGGTGACCGAAAGATAACCAAATCTGATTTTCAGAATCCAAGGCCCTCTTAGGTTCTTGCAACGGTTGGTATCTCGCGCCGCCGGTTCGTAGGACTAACGAACCGGCGGTTGAAGAGCGAACACCTTGGTTAGGGTTTACCAGACCCCAGGGTTCCCTTCTTGAGGATATCCTCGTCGATCGACGTACCGAAGGCATTCGTGCTTGGGGCGGTCGAGGGCAGGCCACCATTCACTGGATAGCCATTCGCATCGAAGAGTCCCAGGGCCTGGACCATCTGTGGCACTGCGGCCCCGAGTTGTCCCTCATTCCTGGTCGCAACATCAACGGTCGGCAGGGAGGCGCCGGTACCCTGACCAGAATCGCTCGATTGGTCAGAGAACGATGCAATAGCCTCCGCCATTCCTGCGATTCGCGCCTGCGGATCCTGGACAGCCGCCCCATTGTGGAGCCACACATCGGCCAGTTGATGGGTCTGTCCGTCCATGGTTTCGTAGGAGGAGATTAATCCTACCCAGTTACCGCCCTGTCTCTCTACGGTGGCGGTGGGATTCAGGTTGAGTTGAGTGATGCCCAACTCCTCGAGAGAACGCAGTTCACTCGCCTGACTCACCCCATCCTGATTGGCATCCGTCCAAACCTTCAAGGTACCCCACGTGGCGTCTTTGCTGTTTATCGCACCATCCTGGTTCGTGTCATACGGCGTGAGGGCCTGGAAGCCATCGCTCGCCTTTTGTCCGTTTGGCAAGGCGGTAGCGCTACCAAACAACTCCGTACCATTGTTGATTATCCCGTCGTGGTTCACATCAGCGACCAGGAAGCCATCCTGCGTCGATGCCCAACCTACCCGACGGACTTGACCCGTGCCACCGAGGTCGAAGGTGACACCGACATCCAAGCCGACGGTACGAATCCCATCACCATTCAGGTCAAGGATTAGCGGGGTAGACGCCAACACGGCCGTCTGAGCGGTAGTGAGGCTCGAGGTATTCAACACCAGCACCTGCGAATCACTCAGTACCGAGAGTTGGGCGGTAGTCAATGCCGCAGCCTCCGCTGCGGTCAATGCCTTCACCTGGCTGGTACTCAACGCTGCCACCTGATCGGTACCCAGTGCCCTCATTTGTGCGGTAGTAAGCACCACGACTGAGGCGGTACTGAGTGATGGCAGGTCCGCGACCTCGATTGACGAGATCTGCGCGGTAGTGAGTGCTGCCACTTGTACGGACGTGATGGTAGCCACCTGATCCGGGGAAAGAGCCACCACCTGCGCCGTGGTCAGAACCACAGTCTGGGCCGTGGTCAAGGCCAGCACCTGTCCAGTGCTCAGCGCCGCAACCTGATCGGTCGAGAACGCCCTTATCTGTGCCGTAGTGAGTGCCGCCACTGCCCCGGTACTGAGCGATGGAAGGTCTCCAACCTCAATCGACGATATCTGCGCAGTAGTGAGCGCCACCGCTTGCACGGACTTGATTGCTCCTACTTGGTCTGCGGAGAGCGCCACCACCTGAGCCGTGGTAAGAACCGAGGCCTGAGCAGTAGTCAGGGCAATTATCTGTCCGGTGCTCAACGCTGCAACCTGGTCGGTTGAAAGCGACGTTATCTGCGCCGTATTGAGCGCTACGACCCCTCCAGTACTGAGGGACGAGATATCCGCCACCTCAATCGCCTTTACTTGCGCCGTAGTGAGCGCTGCTACCTGTATGGTCTTGAGTACGCTCACATGATCGGCGGAAAGCGCCACCACCTGAGCCGTAGTTAGGACCACTACCTGGGCCGTAGTCAAGGCGGGCACTTGTAGAGTACTGAGCGCCGCGACTTGGTCGGTCGTTAATACGCTTATTTGTGCCGTATTGAGTGTCACCACTGCCCCGGTGCTGAGCGACGGTATATCACCCACCTCAAGAGAGGTCAACTGCGCCGTAGTGAACGCCGAGACCTGCACAGTCTTGAGTACACTCACCTGGTCCGCTGAAAGCGCCACCACCTGTGCTGTGGTTAGAACCACAGTCTGGGCTGTGGTCAAGGCCGGTATTTGCAGCGTACTCAACGCCGAGACCTGATCCGTCGAAAGCACTTTTATCTGTGCGGTGGTCAAAGCAGCCACCGATCCAGTGCTTAGTGACGAGAGGTCCTGAGACTCAATCGACGTCACCTGTGCCGTAGTGAGCGCCGCTGCCTGAGCAGTCTTGAGGGCGCCGACCTGATCGGCAGAGAACGCTACTACCTGGGCGGTAGTCAAGACCACGGTTTGAGCCGTCGTCAAGGCTGCCACTTGTGCGGTAGAGAACGCCGCGATCTGGTCGGTCGTAACCACACTTACCTGTGCCGTATTGAGTGCCACCACCGCACCGGTGGAGAGCGACGACATCTCGTCCGCAGGGATCACTATCAGTTGCGCTGTAGTGAGTACCGCAATCTGCGAGGTCTTGAGTGCACCCACCTGATCCGAGGAAATCGATTCCACCTGTGCTGTGGTTAAGACAATGATCTGAGCCGTATTCAAGGCAGCCACCGCCCCCGTACTGAGTCCGGGGATGTCCGCTGACTCCAACGCGCCCAGTTGCGCCGTGGTAAGAGCCACCACCTGTGAGGTCTTGAGTGCCCCCACATGATCCGAGGAGAGCGCCACAATCTGTGCCGTGGTCAAGGCACTGATCTGACCGGTCTTCAGGGCATAAACCTGCTTGGTAAGCAACGCGTCGATCTGGCTGGTCACGAGCACCGACACCGCCGAGGTGCTAAGCGCTGCGATGGCCCCTGTGCTAAGCGATGGAATATCCCCCACCTCAATCGCCGTGGCCTGTGACGTGGTGAGCGCTGCCGCCTGTGCAGTGGTGATCGCTGCCACCTGGTCCGCTACGAGCGACACCACTTGCGCCGTGGTCAAACTGCTGATCGCTGCCGTCGTTAACGTAGCCAGTGCCGCAGTGCTAAGGGACGGGAGGGCCGTGGAATCGATTACGGACGCCTGTGCGGTGGTCAGCGCCATCGCCTGCGCGGTACTAATCGTACCCATCTGATCCCCGGAAATCGCTGCCACCGCCGCAGTACTTAGCGCACCGACCTGCCCCGTCTTCAAAGCGTTGATCTGCTTAGTAGACAACCCTGCGATCTGAGCAGTCGCAAACGCCGATATCACCGTTGTAGTCAGTGCTGCCAACGCTGCCGTACTGAGCGACGAGACATCCGCTGACTCAACTGCACTTATCTGGCTCGTAGTGAGCGCCAGTGCCTGCGCGGTACTAAGCGCCGCCACCTGATCTGCACCAAGCGCCACTATTTGTGCAGTAGTCATGGCACCGATCTCGGCCGTTCTCAGAGCAGCCACCTGCTTGGTAAGCAACGCCTGAATCTGGTCGGTTGTGAAAACCGACATCGCCGCTGTGGTGAGTGCGGCCACCGCACCAGTACTCAGTGACGGGAGGTCCCCCACCTCGATCACCGCAGCCTGTGCTGTGGTGAGTGCCCATGCCTGCCCAGTAGTAAGCACACCCACCTGGTCTGCGCTAAGGGCCACCACTTGCCCGGTGGTCAGAACATTGACTGAGGCCGTTTTCAGAGCAGGCAATTGTTTGGTCGTCAACGCCTGAACCTGGTCGGTTCCAAACGCCGATACCATCGCGGTAGTGAGCAATGCCACTCCGTCGGTACTAAGCGCCGCAAGATCCGTCGCATCAATCGCCACCACTTGCGCGGTAGTAAGCGCCTTTATCTGCGCAGTACTGAGCACACCCACCTGGTTTGAATCAAACGCCACGATCTGAGCCGTAGTTAGGGCATTGACCTGAGCGGTCTTCAAGGCAGCGACCTGCTTGGTAGTCAACACCTGAATCTGATCGGTGGTGAAGACCGATACAGCCGAAGTAGTGAGCCCCGACACCCCCTTCGTACTCAACGAAGGCAGGTCATCCACCTCGATCACCGCAACCTGCGCCGTGTTAAGCGCCGCCGACTGCACGGATCGGATCGCACCTACCTGCGCTGCAGAGAGAGCCACCACCTGCGCCGTAGTCAACACGCTGATCGCGGTCGTCTTCAGGACGGCGATCACCGCTGTCGACAGCGACGAAATATCCCCTGACTCAATCACCACCACCTGTGCCGTGGTAAGTGCCAGTCCCTGACCAGTATTGATTACAGCAATCTGGTCCGCACTCAGGGCGTTTACCTGCGCAGTAGTCAACGACTGGATCTCGCCCGTAGTCAGGGCATTCACCTGTTTGGTGGTCAATTCCGAGATCTGAGAGGTTGTAAGCGCCGCAAATGCTGCGGTAGTGAGCGCCGCCAACGCCCCCGTACTGAGCGATGAAATGCTACCCGAGTCAATGGCCCCTACTTGTGCGGTAGTAAGCGCTAACGCTTGCCCGGTTTGGAGCGCGCCTAATTGATCGGAGTCAAGTGCCGCCACCTGCGCCGTAGTCAGCGCAGCGATCGCCGCCGTTCTCAGATTCTTCAGTCCCGCAGTACTGAGGGACGAAATATCCCCCGATTCGATTGCCACCACCTGAGCTGTGGTCAATGCCACCGTCTGGACGCCCTTCAACGCACCAATCTGATCCGCGCCGAATGCGGCTATCTGCGCCGTAGTCAGAGCTCTAATCTCCGGCGAGGTGAGCGCAGCCACCTGCTTGGTGGTCAAACTAGAGATCTGGTCGGTTGTGAACGATGACACCGCAGAGGTAGTAAGCGCTGCTAACGCCCCAGTACTCAGTGAGGGAAGGTCCCCCGACTCGATTGCCGCTGCTTGCGCCGTAGTCAACGCCAACGCCTGCGCGGTACTGATTACCCCGATCTGATCCGCAGTCAACGCCGCTATCTGCGCCGTGGTCAAAGCCCTAATGGAGGCCGTACTCAGGCGAATAATCCCCGCAGTGGTGGTCAACAGCGTAATTACTTCCATTTGGGCCGTAGTAAGCGCCGCCATCTGGCCGGTATTGAACGCTGCGATGTGATCGGAATCGAGCACAGCCACCTGTGCCGTGGTCAGAGCCCTGACCTCAGACGTAGTTAACGCAGCAACCTGTTTGGTACTCAGCCCAGTAATCTGGCTGGTACCCAACCCCGCTACCGCAGCAGTATTGAGTGCCGCTATTGCTCCAGTACTGAGTGACGAGATATCTCCAGACTCAATCGCCGCAGCTAGTGCTGTGGTCAACGATGACGCCTGCATGGTATTAATTACCGCGACCTGATCGGCGCTAAGGGCGACCATCTGCGCGGTGGTCATGCCCCGAACCTCAGCCGTAGTCAAGGCGACCACCTGCTTGGTCGTCAGCGCTTGGATCTGACCCGTCGTAAACGCCGCCACCGCCCCCGTTTTAAGCACCACCACCGCAGCAGTACCCAGCGACGGAATATCCTCAGCCTCAATCGCGGAAGCCTGCGCCGTGGTAATCGCGGCTACTTGCGCGGTGGTAAGTACTCCCACTTGTCCAGCGGTAAGCGCGGCGATCTGATCCGTGGTCAGTGCCGCTATCGCTGAAGTTTTGAGTGCTGCCAATGACTTTGTGTTGAGCGACTGGAGATTCGATGTTCCGATCGCGGCCGCTTGTGACGTGGTAAACGCCGCCGCTTGCGCGGTACTGAATATCTTCATCTGATCCGAGGTGAGCCCCCCGATCTGGGCCGTGGTCAGAACCACGATCCGGTCTGTGGCCAAAGCTGCGATCTGTTTAGTAGTCAGTTCCGCGATTTGGGCGCTCTTGAGTGCTGCCAGGGTTGCCGTTCTGAGTGAGGCCAACGCGGCCGTGCTCAGCGATGCAATATCTGCAGGGTCGATCACCGGGGCCTGTGCCGTAGTAAACGCCATTGCCTGTGCAGTATTAATCGCACCGAATTGATTCGCGGCGAGCGCCACCACCTGATCCGTGGTCAAGGCAGCAATCTCGGCTGTTCTCAGGGCTGCAATCTGTTTAGTAGTCAGCACCTCGATCTGGGCGGTCGTAAACGCCGCCATCGCCTGAGTGCTAAGTGCCGCCATCGCACTGGTATTAAGGGACGGCAGAGAACCAGAATCGATTACCGGTATTTGCTTCGAAGTCAGCGCCGCAGCCTGCCCGCTATTGAGCGCGGCAACCTGGGCCGGGGTAAACTCTGCTACCTGAGCTGTGGTTAGAGCACGAACCCCCGCCGTATTCAAAACAGCAACCACCGACGTACTGGCCGAGAAATCCATTACCGCGACTTGGCCCGTGGTGAGCGCCGTCACCTGGGAGGTCTTCAGTACTCCCACCTGCTCTGCACTAAGCGCCTTCGCTTGCGCCGTGGTCAACGACCGGAGCTCCATTGTGGTCAGCGCCACGATCTGCTTAGTCGTCAACGCGGCAACCTGGGCGGTCTTAAGTGCCGACAGTGCTGCGGTACTGAATGCCGCCAGTGCTGCGGTGTTAATCGATGAAATGTCCGCAGCATCAATAGCTGCGGCTTGTAGGTTGGTAAGTACTCCAGCCTGCGCACTATTCAGTATGGCAATCTGGTCGGCACTAAGGGCCGCCATCTGTGCCGTGGTCAGGGCGCGGAGTCCCGCAGTCTGCAGAGCAGCAATCTGCTTAGTAACAAATGCCTGAATCTGGTCGGTGGTGAGCGCTGCCAATGCGGCAGTACCAAACGCCGCTACCGCCTTGGTAGTAAATGATGAGACGTCCGACGCCTCGATTGCCGCTGCCTGCGCCGTGGTAAACGCCACGACTTGCCCAGTAGTAAGCGCAGCAATCTGATTCGCGGTGAGGGCGACCATCTGATCGGTGGTTAATACCGCTACGGCAGAGGTCTTGAGCGCTGCCAGCGCTGCCGTACCCAGTGACGAGAGGTCCGAGGTCTCGATGGCAAATACTTGTGCCGTGCTAAGTGCTGCTGCCTGTGCAGTATTGAAGGCACCCACTTGGTCTGCACTAAGCGCCGCGATCTGACTCGTGGTTAGTGCGTAGATCTCAGAGGTCTTCAGTGCAGCAATTTGTTTGGTAAGTAGCACCCCAATCTGATCGGTCGTAAGCGCTGCTACCGCTGCTGTCCTAAGAGCACCGATCGCCATCGTACTAAGTGAGGGGAGATCGTCCAACGCAACAGCCGTTACTTGGTCGGTGGAGAGCGCCCCCGCTTGTGCGGTATTAAACGCACCTACCTGATTTCCGGTAAGTGCCACTATCTGGTCTGTAGTCAATGCGGCTACGGACGCCGTACTGAATGCCGCAATCGCCGCCGTAGTAAGCGCTTGAAGGTCCCCCAGCTCAATCGCCGCCACCTGCGCTGTTTTGAGCGCCGACGTCTGCAGACTCTTAAACACCGCGAACTGAGTATCTGTAAGCGCCACAATCTGGTCGGTTGTGAGCGACTGAACTTGGGTGGTCCCCAAGCCTGCAATTACTGCTGTCGAGAGAGAGGAAACATTGGGAAGCGCCGCAATTCGTCCGGCGCTAGCTTTATTGATGTCGACGGAAGTAATTGAAGCAACTTCCTCAGCAGTGAGCCCCGCAATATCGGCGGTGCTCATCACATCAATAGATTGTGTGTGGTTGAGTACGATTGTCATTTTATGCCTCCCCTAGTGTAGGGGCAGTGTTAGGAGACGACGCAATCACTTGCATACAGGCAGGTGTTGCGAGTTGTTTGGCAATACTTCCCACTCACCCCATCCTCTCGCCAGATTTTTCGCCAGCGCAACACCGTCTATTGATGTTAAGGGAGGACTGAGTCAAAACTTAATGGTTCTTACAACCGTGAAATGCTTCAATATTCGACAAATGCGACGTAACTACCGTACCCTTCACACCTTATGGATCTATTTCGTCTGACGCGGCTTCGTCTACGATGGAACGACGTAAAATTACAAGCCTGTTAATTTAGTAGAAGCCTTCAAAACACAACAACAAAGCCAGCAACCAACTTTTTGGATCTGAAATCATCCAGAAACAGAACCTACGATACCTTGCTACAGTAACCACCCAACCCCTTGCCGGTCTCTCTAAAATATGCATCAAGAACACGCTAGCACTAAGGTGTGATTACGAATTAGACATCACCACCGCGAATATCAATCCTTCCCTATAGTCCATTAGCGATAGCAATATTGCGAATTACTTTTCCACAGTAGAGTTAACAAAATCGCGCGGGGTACTTTTAAGTTGAGACACTACGACACCATGTACCACCAAACTGCCGATTAACAACCAATCACCACGAAAAAACACACTAAAATCAAGATTTACAGGCAAGCATCCCATATATTCAACGTGATAAATTTACCCTCTGGCAAGGTTGTTGGCCACTACTTAAAATCCTTCGCTGCTTTTATCGGCACTAACGGGAACAACTTTAAAATCCTCAACTTTACGTCCCCAGCAGGCCGCTGCCTTCGCCAAGAAACAACACAAAATCAATAGATTAACGAAGTCGCTCGCGGTCATCATCATCAGTGTCCCCGAGAAACCCCGCCCTTGAGGGGGGGGAGGAAAGGGGGCGGTTTTTTCCGCCCCATTGGATAGCAAAATCTTTAAAGTTGCCGCTCTTTCCCGGCTGTCAGCCCGTAAGGGCCTAGTGACGCACACCTTACGGTGTGGCTCCCCTCGCCAATGTTGCAACGCAGCTTCGATTCTTGCGAACCTTGCAGCAGACCGTTTCGTGCGTACCCGTCGCGTGTCTGCTTCTGCTGCTTTCAGAGCTTGGAGTTGAGGAAGCGCCCCAAGGTGAGTCTTGTACTTCGTTGCAACGTAGTCCGATTTCTCGGACTAAGGCTGGTCAATCTCGGGCTTGCTTTCACAAGCCACGGGCTTTAGCCCAGGGTGATTGACCGCTCCAGCACATGGAGACAACGTACCCACAGACGGAGCGCAACTAGATCGCTCGGGACAGTGGGCATCTTTCCAACCTGGATACAACGGACCCCCCCATATCGGGACAAAACCAGTCACGCCCATTAACCGGATGTTTTAAAAACAATTCCCTTTTGAATTTAAGACTCTGTACCAACCGCATTTAACCCATCAATTATTGTCATTTGCCGCGAGAATATCGCAGTTCCCCTTACCCCAGTCAAGTGCCTACGTCATCCTCACTTTGTGACAAAAACAGACGTAGATTCAACCAATAAGACCGTCCACAGTAGAGATTTTTGGGAGGGCGGAGAGGAACTCCACACCAGCAAGAAGGAGTACCCTAAGTCTTGACACGGGAACTTTCCTCGTGCGGGAGTACCAGACAACAACTGGTAGAGTGGCGCGGTCGAGCACGCAACTTGTGAGCATAGTGTCGGGCGACGACTCGTCGCCGTGTGTGTTCATCAGTGTCCCCGAGAAACCCCGCCCCTGAGGGCGGGGAGGAAAGGGGACGGTTTTTTCCGCCCCATTGGATAGCAAAATCT
>CAUYTY010000100.1 GCA_963575655.1 Gammaproteobacteria bacterium
ACGAACTAATCTCGTTGGTGGATTACACCATTCCCTATCCAGGCCCAACCATTAATAACACATGGTTTCCAAATACCCCCGCGTCGGCTTTTTGGTCGGCTTCGGCCTACGCCGACTATTCTGGTTACGCGTGGTTCGTTGATTTTTTCTACGGCGGCTACGCCGGCTACGACCTTAAGCATTACTCGTTCCAGGTGCGTCTCGTGCGCGGGGGACAGTCTTTTGGCTTTTTGGCCTTGGCTGCCGCCCGGACGGGCACCGGAAACGGAACGATAACGAGCAGCCCAGCGGGAATAAATTGCGGTAGCGATTGCTCAGAGGATTATTCTTCTGGTACCAGCGTAACTTTAACGGCTACCCCCGCGAGTGGTTCTCAATTTACCGGTTGGAGCAGTGACTGTACGGGTAGCAGCGATACCTGCACGGTGGACATGACAGCAGCAAGAAATGTGACCGCAACCTTTGACTTGATCACTTACAGCTTGATAGTGACCAAGCAAGGAACAGGAAACGGTACCGTGACCAGTGGCGTGTCAGGTATTAATTGTGGGACGGATTGCATGGAAAACTATGTCCCTGGCGACTCCGTTACTTTAACGGCGGTCGCTGCTACCGGTTCTACCTTTGCGGGCTGGTCGGGAGCTTGCACAGGAACGGGAACTTGCACAGTAAGCATGACGGCGGCTAAGAGTGTGATTGCTTCCTTTGCTCAAAACAAAATCAACCAGACGATTACCTTTACCGCTGTTCCCTCTCTCTCTGTGGGTAGCATCGGAACGGTTTCGGCCACCGGTGGGAATTCAGGCAATGCGATAACCTTTGGTTCCAATACTCCCCTCGTTTGCGTGGTAAGTGGTAGCACAGTCACAGGTGTATCCGCAGGAACTTGCACGGTAACTGCCGACCAGGCAGGGAATGACAATTACAATGCCGCTGCTCAAGCCACGCAGACGATTACCGTTGGCAAGAGCAATCAAGCAATAGGTGCTATTACCTTCAACCCAACCACGTTGACGGTAGGTGGAGCGACCACGGCAAATGCCACGGCAACGTCTGGACTGCCGGTAAACTTTAGCTCTACCACTCCAGGTATTTGCACTGTGAGTGGCGGCACGGTGACCGGTATTGTGGCGGGAATCTGCACCGTAGCAGCTAACCAAGCGGGTAATGCCAGCTATAGCGCAGCTCCACAGGTGACCAATAACATTACCGTTGTGGCAAATATCACCAAGCCCGCTGCACCGAGTATCGCCAGTGCGGTTCCAGGAAATGCCCAGGTCACGCTGAATTGGTCAGCGGTAAATGGCGCGGCTAGCTATAGCATCTTTATGGGAATTAACTCAGGGGGAGAGGCTCCTAAACTTAGTGGAGTAACGGGTACTAATGCCACCATTACAGGACTGGTCAATGGAGTAAAGTATTACTTTAAGATTAAGGCTACCAATACTGCTGGTACCAGTGCCTATTCAAATGAGGTTAACGCCACCCCTGCGGCACCTCCACCGACGCCAACCCTGACGAGCGTAGTGGCAGGGGTTGGTCAGGTTGTATTGCGTTGGTCCTCTGTGGCTACCGCGACTAGTTACAACATCTACCAAGGAACCATTTCTGGAGGTGAGGCGCTTGTCATCAGCGGTTTAACAGGGACTACGAGAACCATCACAGGTTTAACCAATGGAACGACGTATTTCTTCACGGTTACTGCTGTGACTAATGGTGGTGTTAGCGCATTCTCGAATGAACTGAGCGCCACACCTCAAGCCGCGTTATTAGCACCCGCGATTAATAGCGCCACTCCAGGAAACGCGGCCATTACCTTGAAATGGTCCACAGTAACCGGCGCTACTAGTTACAGTGTTTTTTGGGGAACTGTTGCTGGAGGAGAAAATCAGACAAGGACGGGGGTCACGGGGAAGTCTGTGGCTATTACTGGCCTAGCGAATGGTACGACCTATTTTTTCAAGATGAAGGCGGTCAATGCCAGTGGCACGAGTCCATTCTCAAATGAAGTTAGTGCTACGCCTAACACCCCACCCTCAGCCCCAGTTATCAATACTGCGGTACCAGGAGACATGCAGGTCACGTTAAATTGGACCTCAGTGACTGGCGCAACCAGCTATAACGTCTATGATGGGGTCTCTTCCGGTGGTGAATTCCCCACACCGATACTAACTGGTCTCACTGGGAATAGCGTTGTTGTCACTGGCCTAACCAATGGCGTCCCTTATTTCTTCAAGATGAGGGCTGTTAATACAGGTGGCGCTAGTGGATTGTCAAATGAGCTAAGTACCACACCAGGACCAACCCCAAGGGCGCCAACCGTAAGAAGTGTAACTCCAGGTAATTCTCAAGTTACCGTTAAATGGACCGCAGTGGCTAACGCTATTAGCTATAACATTTATTGGGGGACTAGTGCCGGAGGAGAAAATCTTCAGAAGACAGCGCTTACGGGTACCAGTGCGGTAATTACCGGACTGACTAATGGCACGACCTATTTCTTTACGATGAAAGCAGTTAATGCCAGCGGCACCAGTACAGTCTCCAATGAGGCTAGTGCTACGCCTATTGCACCGCCTACAGCGCCAGTCTTGAATAGCGCGATACCAGGGAACACTCAGGTGACGTTGACTTGGTCCACAGTAAGTGGAGCGGATAGTTATAACGTGTATCGGGGAACTACCCATGGAGGAGAAAGGCTTGTGAGTGAAAAAATTACCGGAACCAGCAATACCGACACGGGTCTGACCAGTGGCATGACCTATTATTTTAAGGTCAGAGCGGTTAATGCGGGGGGGGTTAGCGCATTCTCGAATGAGCTAAGTGCTACGCCGCAATAGCAATACGCTTTTCTCCCCTCTCCCCCCGGGAGAGGGGCCGGGGGTGAGGGCGTGATACTGACGAATCAACAAATTCCTGCCCTCACCCCAATCCTTCTCTCTGGGAGGCTTTTCCGTTTCTCACCACATAGGTAGCAACTTGGATTAGGTAGTGGATTCAACCTTGAAGCGCAACACTTCCACCCACAGTTTTACATAACGTCTGTTACGCGGCAGGAACAAAAAATCCACACATGGTTTTATCCGTGTGTGGATTTCTCATTTACGCATAAACCTTTCTCTGTGCACACTTGCATTATGTATTTGCGTTGTGTAAATACACCCCATGAGATACACTTGGGACGAAAACAAGAACATCCACAACATAAAAAGGCATAAAATTGCCTTTGATGATGCCGTGCGGATTTTTGAAGGCCAAACGGTCGAGCAAGTTGACGACCGTTTCGAGTATGGCGAAGTCCGAGTGTATGCAATATCTACACCGATTGGGACAACGACGAACGGCGCATTATTTCAGCGTGGAAGGCAGAACCCCATGAACGAAGAACCTACTGGCAAAATGTTGGACTCTGAAAGGAAAACCGATTGGGAACGACTACGCAGCATGAGCGATGCTGACGTACATGTCGCCCTTTTATCTGATAATGATGCTGTGCCAACAGACGAGAATTTTTGGAAATCTGCCGTGGTTGTCATGCCTAGCAAGAAGGCAAAGGAAGTGGTCACCATGCGGATCGATCACGATGTTTTAGAGTGGTTCAGGCAAGAGCGCGGTTACCAGACACGCATTAACGCGATTCTGGTAGCCTACATGAAAGTACACGACCAAAAACACCAGAAATCCTCACCGCGCTAATTCTCGGTTCATAGGGTAACCTGAGTTCGACGTAAGATACAAGATAAGTGTCTGTATCCATTATCCTTC
>CAUYTY010000101.1 GCA_963575655.1 Gammaproteobacteria bacterium
TGCCTACGCGCACGCCTACCTGCGTGTGCGCCTGCACATATGCGTGGGCGCGTAGTACTCGGGCGCGCAACGCGGGTAGGCGCGCAGGGACGCGCGCACGGCTGGGGACGGGAGCGACAACCAGCAAGCCCCCGGCGGGACCGGGGCGACCCAGTCCTGGACCAGACGCCAGTGCCAGCGGCCCCGACCACAGCGATGGAGGCGGTCAGGGACGACCGCAACTGCTGAGGGTGGGAGCGACGAACGTTGAGCCACGGAGGGACCGGGGCGAGGACGAGGGAAACCATCGCGGCGGTGGGGGCGTCGGCTTGAGCGAAGCCAAGCCGCGCCAGGGGTCGAGGACCAGGGGCCGAACATGGCCGTACAGGGCCAGGAGAGGGCCTAGGACGGCCCCCAGGGTTGCGGGTGGTACGGTGGTAGCGGGTACCCGTGCGGGAGAACGTCCTGGGCGTTTTCTCGCGGTCAACAACGGCACAGGTATCACCTAACGCCCAAGGCCAGCACGGTGGCGAACATTGTTACCCATGGATTAAGAGACAGGGATGAGGCCGGATCCTGAGGAGCGACGTGACACGGCGATGTGGAGATGGGCACCATGGAGATGGGCACCAGTGCCGAAGCGGGCAGGGATGCCCGCTGGCCGAGGACGGGTGCGACAACGAGCGAGCCACGGAGGGACCGGGGCGAGGATGAAACCATCGCGGCGGTGGAGCATCGGCTTGAGCGAAGCTAAGCCGCGCCAGGGGGCAAAGACCTGCCCTCGGGCGTGATCGTTGCCTGGTACCTGTCGCACAGTCGAGCATCTTCCTCGAACAAAAACCATGCGTTGTTTGGTTTCTCTTTGCCAGCGTCACAGTTACCCACGAATTTCTCTGTGGGATTTTGCTGGAACCAAGCGCATGTTCCACATTTAAACTCAGTTAATTCGTTAATTCCCGTACTAAGTTGTGTTGTTTTTGATCCGTTTTCGTTATAAATCAACTCATTATCTATACTGATATCTATCACTCTGCGGGGTTTGCGGGTAACTGCGGGTAACGTTTCCGCCCGTCCACGGGTTTTTGGCATATCCATTATTTCATTGTTTGTACTTGAATTACCCAACAAAACACCCCCACTGCCAAAATTCCACGCGTCGACGGAAACGTTACCCGCAGTTACCCGCAAACCCCGCAGAGTGATAGGTGTGCTTGTCACCTTCCAATAGGTGACCTTTACATGGGTATCTTCCCCTGTTCTTTCGATTCTTAAACCACTCTCTACTCGTTTTTCATATTGCTTTAGCCACCTTCCCAATCGCTTAGGGTCAATCACGTCTGAATTCCTAGAACTCATAGCTACCTCTAACAGTGCATGTTTTAGGTCTGCATGAACGGCCAAGTTGCAATCTTCAATCACCTCGGCGGTTGTCTTGATGTCGTTTCCGAAGGCGCGGTGCCAAAGCGTCAATACTGCGGATAATGACTCGGTAACCGGGTCGTGTTGCTCGACACTCTCGCGGGTCAGGCATGGATCAGCAACACCCAACCATACCAAAGCGGACCTAACCAAGTTGCTCCACTCCTCGAAGCTACCGTAGGGCTTAATTGGTTGCTTGGGTCTTCCTGCTACGTGATAGGCACGTAATATCGTGAGTGCTGCACCAATGAGCAAGTGCCGATTCGCTGGGATCCATTCCCGTAGATTCAATGAGAATTCTAAGGCATCAGGTCTTTCACATTCCGGGTCAATGCGGCAGTGCAATACACGTCTTGTCATGTCACCCTTGAATGTGAGATTATTACCCGTTGCCAACACCGTCGTGTTGGTGGGCAGGTCGATGAGCTTTGACATTCCAAGAATACGTGGGCTGACCTCTTGCTCAGTAAGCATCGTGCAAAGGAAGTCACCATAAACTTCACGTTCTATATTATCTATACAGATTACCGATGCGGACCTCATCAGGGCAGACGAAAGCCGTTTCTCGTCCTCGGCCTCATCCCGGCCTTGTGAGAGCATCATTGGTCCTCTACCCGTTACAATTGCGGATATGATGTAGGCGAGTAATCCCTTACCGCTTCCTTTCTTAGGGGCACTAGCTGCGTGCAGGGGGGATGACCGTAATATTCTACGCGAGGTACCGGTAAGCATTCCTGATAAAATAACGCTTCTACTCTCTTCGTTTACAAAGGGAAATTCGGCAAGTGGTTTTTTGAGTAGCTCCAAGGCTTCCAGCGCGTCTTCCTGCGTTGGATTGTCTTTAACGATAACTTGTGGACCTTGGTAATCTACATAGATACCGGATTTACGATCATATCCAGAGTCTAGGATCAACGTTCCGTTCTTGCGTATGGTGGGACAGCCAGAAATACCAATAACAGGCGGTATACTCCAGTCTCCAACGTCAGCTAGATATACCTCGGCAACCATCGGTGGGCAATCAACGGAGGTGAATCTATCCTCACGTCTTATGTACTTCTGGAAATCAGCAACCATGGTGAACCGTTTGATTAACCATGATTTATCCACATTTCCCAGAACAACGGACCCAGCGGGGATGATAATGCCATCCTCATTGATTTCGTTCGTTATTTTAACAGGTCTTACTAGATCGCCACTGCGCTGGTAGATTTCTACGCCAGCGGCAATGAGCGCTCTTTCTGCCTCCTCAACCTGCTTGGGGAGGGTTCCACCACGGATCTCAATGATGGGTAACGCCTGTATCATTAGATTTCTTGATATTTCCTTCCCAGTGATGGACACGTCACCTGTCAGGTTATCACCAAGTTGTTTGTGTAGTGTTTCACCTGTTCTGCTATCTGTTCTACCACCTGTTTCACGAATGGCGTCCACAAATAGATTTATAGTTGCATCTATCTGTACTCGTACTTCATCGAGTCCATTGAGGACCGCTAGATCATTAAAATCAGTGGGCGGTTTCCCATATTGCACAGTAAATGACTCCACCTCCTTTACGGTAAATCTAGGTAGCGCCAGGATTCCGTTTACAGCTTGAGCGGCACGCTCCGCATCGGCTTGACCATTGCCAATATCGGAGAGGATTATTATCCTTGTGTTCGGATAGCGGGCACGCATAGACTTGGCCACGGTAACCAGGTTTTTGCAGTAGCGTGCGGCGACTACCTGGTGATTTGTGGCCTGTTGTACTGATAAAACGGTGGCAATTCCTTCGCCGATGGATAACACCGTTGGTGCGCAGTCTGTGGTTGACAGTGATTGTGTTGTCCAATATCCTCCAGCCACGGCGCCATCTTTAATACTTACCTTACGACCAGTTTCATCGATTAATTCGATGGATGAAATCTCATTATTAATTTCTATGGGTGCAACTATTAATCTTTCGGTCAATAGTTCGCCCCCCCGGCTAGGTGCGTAGCCAAGGATTCTTGCTATCGTGGTAGCGTCAATCTCCCGCAGAGTAGCGGTAGGCTGTACTTGCTTACGAGCCAAGTACGGGTGATTTTCTTGGGCGGTAGTAGCGGCATTCCATATCTCCTTTGCCTTGTCAGCGGCACGCTTCCTTGATTTCTCCTTACTCTCCTGCTCTTCC
>CAUYTY010000102.1 GCA_963575655.1 Gammaproteobacteria bacterium
TCCCCTTTCCTCCCCGCCCTGAAGGGCGGGGTTTCTCGGGGACACCGATGATTACGATCGAGGCTAACCCCACCGCTGGCCGATATCCTTGCCTAGGATAATTGGTGAATGGGTGGTGCGGGTTCTTAACCGTGCGTTGTAGGCCGAGGAGTTATTTATGTTGCGGAGCATGACCGCCTTTGCACGTAAGGTCGCCCCCGAAAGGGGAGGGGAGCTGGTTTGGGAATTGCGTTGTGTCAATCAACGCTTTCTCGAACAAATAGTGCGGTTGCCAGAGGAATTGCGCGTCCTCGAACCACGGATACGTGAACAGATCGCAGCCCGGCTACGCCGAGGTAAAGTCGAGTGTCTGTTACGCTGGTGTCCGACAAAAGGGGGCGGTGATTTTGCCCTCAATCAACCTTTGGCCGAACAATTGGTTCGGCTTTCTCATCAAGTCGACACGTTGTTATCCAACGCTGCCCCGGTTTCTTCCCTAGAAATATTGCGCTGGCCTGGTGTGATTCAGGCCCAGGAAGTCGATCTCGGCGCCATTCAGCAAGACGTTCTGGTTGCCCTGGAGGCGGCACTGGATGAATTAGTGGACACCCGGGAGCGCGAAGGGGCACGTATCACGGTACTAATTGGTGAACGCCTTACCGCTATGGAAGCGGTATTGGTGCGCGTGCGGGCGCGCCTGCCGGAAGTTCTAATCCGCCAACGAGAACGATTGAATGCTCGCCTAGTAGAAATCCAGGCGTCGCTTAGTCCCGAGCGATTGGAACAGGAGATATTGGTTTTTGTACAACGTATCGACGTGGCGGAAGAATTAGATCGTCTCACCGTTCATATCGAAGAGGTACGTCGAGTCGTAGCAGCGGAAGAAGGCGCGGGACGACGCCTCGATTTCTTGATGCAGGAACTGAATCGCGAGGCAAATACGTTAGGTTCCAAATCCGTTGATGTGGAAGTTACTCGAGCCGCCATCGACCTCAAAGTCCTGATCGAGCAAATGCGTGAGCAGGTACAAAACATTGAGTAATTGTTAACCCAAGTTGCCGTTTATAAACAGCTAGCTTGCCATCCCAGTAGGGATTATCAGAATCCAGGACACCAGTAGGACGCACAATGCGTACCTTACCCGGTTAACCGTTGGAATCTTCAGTCTTCTTTTTCTCTGATGACCTATTTACTATGCACTTATCAACACTGGTTTCTGGATTGCGGTCTTTGATGACCGAGACGATCATTACAGAGTGACGTTTAATTACTCAGATTTTGCAGATATCTGTTTAAGGCATTCTGTAGAGATCATATGACATGCGTGATGTTTCCCGTGGCGCCATTTTCGGATCTTCTCATTCATGAATGACCTTTTTGTGATCTCTGCGGCCTCGGGTGTCGGTAAAACCAGTTTGGTAGATGCCCTGTTGAAATCGGTGCCAGGTCTAACGGTATCGGTATCACATACCACCCGCGCCCCGCGTCCCGGAGAAGTGGACGGTGTTAATTACCACTTCGTTGCGCCCTCTCATTTTGCAACTCTTTTAGAACAACAGGCTTTTATTGAGCACGCTCGGGTCTTTGGCAATCTCTACGGCGTCTCTCGGGAAGAGGTGACGAGACGCCTTTCGTCAGGGAACGATGTGGTATTGGTAATCGATTGGCAGGGCGCACAGCGGGTGCGTACGATTTTTCCCAATGCGGTAACCGTTTTTATCTTGCCCCCCTCACGGGAGGCACTGCGTGAGCGTTTGCAGGGGCGCGGCCAGGACCATGCGGAGATTATCGAGTCACGTTTGACGGAGGCCTGTCGCGAGATGTCCCATTGGAACGAGTTTGACTACACGGTGGTCAACGATGATTTCGCGACGGCCTTGGCAGATCTAACGGCTATTGTGCGCGCGCGACGTTTATTGCGTACCCACTGTGCCGTTAGACTTGCCCCATTAATCAACACATTGCTGGCCTAAATCGGGGGATGAGTCGAAGGGTAACGATGAGATCTTTTCCATCGTTCCCTCGATCCAGCGTTCGGCATCGGCGTTGATCTCGTTGGCACGGCGGCCTAATGTGGGAATCGGGGGGCCGATGACTACCTGGATGGTGCCGGGGAGTTTCAGAAAAGAGCGCCGTGACCAATATTCACCAGCGTTGTGGGCAATGGGTACCACGGGAACTGCGGCATGTTCGGCGAGCATGGCACCACCGATGGCGTAACGTCCCTTTTTGCCGGGGGAGACGCGCGTCCCTTCGGGAAATACGACGATCCAACGCTGAGCGGCGATGCGTTCTTTACCCTGACGGATCAATGAGTGAAGTGCCTTACGGCCGGCACTGCGATCAATCGCAATTGGTTCTAGTATGGCGAGACACCATCCGAAAAAGGGAACCAATAATAGCTCGCGTTTTAGAACCCAGGCCATTGGAGGCACAATCTGTTGGAGGGCTAGAGTTTCCCAGGCCGACTGGTGCTTTGAGAATACGATGGCCGGACCAGCGGGCATATTTTCCTGTCCATGAACTACGTAGCTGAGGCGACAGGTGACACGTAGCCACCAGAGCATGGCGCGTGCCCATTGTCGTATTATGACGTAGCGTTGCGGATAGGGTCGCGTGTAGGCGAACAGCGCGATTGGTAGAAACGGGGGAACACTCAAAATCATGACGGCCAGGAATAGAAGGCTGCGAATATAGAATAGCGCGAGGGTCGCTGGCGAGTAGGGGGTGGATGGATTCGTCGTGGTCATTAGATGATTTTCTCCAAAAAGACAAGATGGGAAGATAGCAGATGGTAAGGAAGGGGAGAATGGATAGCGATAGATAGTTTCTGATGAAAATATTACTGCTTTACCGGTGTGTGATTATGCTTGGTTTAGGGAGAAAGTGGTAGGTCTGTCTGTGACCTTAACAATCTGAACAGACTTGTTGACAGGTTTCTACAACGCCGTTAGAATGCGCCGTCTTAAATGATGAAGGGGCCATAGCTCAGCTGGGAGAGCGCTTGCATGGCATGCAAGAGGTCGACGGTTCGATCCCGTCTGGCTCCACCAATCATCGGATTACATTAAAGAGAGGGCTGGTGAACCAGCCCTTTCTTTTTGCGACTCTACGTCCCCATCGTCTAGAGGCCTAGGACATCGCCCTTTCACGGCGGTAACAGGGGTTCGAATCCCCTTGGGGACGCCACTTTATCTCTCGCGAGATTCTCGAATTTCGGTACGGTCGTCTGTTAAGTTTGTTTTTTCTATCAGATCGCAGATGATCCCACGCGAGCATCAGTCTGTCGTCGATGTGGTGTTTTAGTAAATCGACGTACAGCGTCTGTTGTTGTGTAGTTGAGTTCTCTATGTTCTCTCGCCTGATCACAGATCACTCTGTGAGCCTCTTTGTCTAAGAGGTGGCCTCCTCGTTCTTAGTAAAATCCTGGGGTTTCGCTCTCCTTGTCATTGGCAGGGGAGGAGTGGGTTGGTCGTGTGCTCTCCGTGTGTTTGCTGCTGATGCGAGTGGTTGCGTTATAGCAAAGCCACCATAAAATGATTACGCATAATTTGCGAAGACTTCCTCGGT
>CAUYTY010000103.1 GCA_963575655.1 Gammaproteobacteria bacterium
CGTGAGAGAAACGATGTGGAGGTTGGTGGATGGCGAGGTCGTCCCAATGCCGACGTCACCACCTAGCGGATTGATCACAATATCTCGAGCGGTTTCTGGTCAGGCCCAAGAACGGATGCGGGTGAACTCAGCAGGTAACGTCGGGATCGGGATCACCAGTCCAGCGACCCCCTTGCATGTCTACCGTCCACAAACCATGGGGGCGATGGGTAGCTACAATACAGCCAATGCGCTTGTCCGCATCCAGGAGGCATCGACGGGCCAGGGGTTATACCTTGATGGCGACACCATCGTGTCAGACGTGAATGGCGGGCTTGGTATTGGTACGCTGGGGCCACAATCCATCGTTTTTGGTACGAACGGGAATGAAGTGGTTCGTATTTCGGTGACAGGAAGTGTCGGGATCGGAAAGTCCAACCCCGCCTACCCCCTCGATGTGGTGGGCACCATTAACGCGAGTGCCGCCCTGTTAATCAATGGACAGAAGGTTTTAACGGCGGCCAGTTTAGGCAGCGCGGCGACGGGGGATATTGGGGTGGATGTGCAGAAATATGATGCAGACCTCGACGACCTCGCCGATGGCAGCCTGACCGGCAGCAAGGTGGGGTCTGGAATCGCGGCGGGGAATATTACGACAGGGACATTAGCCTTGGGGCGTTTAGTCCCTGTGGTGGTGACGAGTAATTATAACAGCGGGTTAACCTTAACAGGTCAGCTGGCGTTTTCTGGCGCCAACGGGAATGTGAAGTTGAATGGGAACTGGCTGAGTGGCGATGGTGCGGATGAAGGTCTTTTTGTGTCGAGCAACGGCTCGGTTGGTCTTGGAACCTCCAATCCCTTAGATCCGTTCCACGTTAACACAGGGACCATGCGATTGGGGACGACAGGTGCCCCGACGATGCGCATGACCATCAACAGCACCGGTGGCTATATTCAGACGGGAACCACCGATGCAAGCTCGTCGATCGCGCCGCTCTTCTTACGGGTATCAACGGCGGCCCGGTGAACATGACGACCTCAGAATGGAAATGTAGGGATCGGCATGACGAATGCGACCTCTGCTTTATGACAACCACGCCAATACCGTTGCCCTTCGTTAACGGGATTCCTTTGCCCCAGTCAATTTCAGAGATGAAACTCAGAACTGGTGATGGCCTGAGCCCACTAGTCCTTACCCGTATTTCTTACAAGCGCGAACCAGCGCTTCATCCGCCCGAGATATTGTGATCAATCCGCTAGGTGGTGACGTCGGCATTGGGACGACCTCGCCATCCACCAACCTCCACATCGTTGATACGGTTCCTGCTGTTCGCACCTCCAAAACCGCTAACAACGAAGCCTGGTATTTAACCTGCTGATAGCAAGGGGTTTGCGATGGGCTATAAGCCGAATGCAGGCGCTCCTTATCTGATTTTTAATTATGATAGCCCGATCGGCACCGCCTCGCTGTCGAATCTGCTGGTGCTGTCCAGTGGTGTAATGCGGGGATCGGGACGAATTCGCCAGCCTCAAAGCTCGAAGTAGCTGGGACCCCGACTTCGGCGGCGATGTTAATGCTGATGGTGGGGATGCATACACAGCACGACTAAAATTACACGCAGATTGCCTTGGGTATAACGGTGGAACAGTCATCCTCATTTTATCCGCACGCGACACAAAGAGCAGGCGCCGCCAACAATACGATTGATTTTTACACCTCCGATGGACCCCGCGGGGAACTACCCAGACAACGCTATCTTGGGTCTGAGCGTTGGCTCGGGGAATGTGGGATTGGGAAGCTGGCGTCGAGTTCTGCGTTGGATGTGAACGGGGATGTAAATGCCTCTGGGCTCTATATGACAGGAGGGAACCCGGTGGCGTGGACGGATAATCTTGGCAATGTGGCACTGGGGAGGAGCAAGTTGAGCACGATTACCACAGGAGCGAGCAACCTCTCTATCGGCAACGTTGCGCTGTCTCAGATTACGAGTGGAGATCATAACATTGGGATCGGGAATGGTACCCTCAAGGTGACAACTACCGGGGCGTATAATGTTGGTTTGGGGTATAACGTCCTGTATACCAACGATAGCGGGAACTCAAATATTGCGTTTGGCAATGCGACGATGAAATTCAATGTTTCGGGTAATGACAACATCGCTATTGGGGAGCAGGCGCTTTACAATGCGACGACTAGTATGAATGTAGCGGTAGGTTCGTTTGCCGGGAGAGGCATTACTTCGGGCCTTGGGAATATCGCAATTGGCTATGGTGCCGGGTACAACAATAACTCAGGCCGAACCACCACGGGTACCGGGAACATTCTCATCGGAAACAACGTGATCGCGCTGCTGGGAACAACGAATCAATATCTTAATATTGGAAACACGATTTATGGCGATATGTCCCAAGGTCAGGTGGGGATTGGAAAATCCAATCCGGCCTATGCGTTAGATGTCGTGGGCTCGGTGAATGCGACGGGCCAATTCTTGGCTCCCGCCGGAGACTCTGCAGCCCAACCCGGTTTTTCGTGGAACAGCGATTCGAATATGGGCGTGTATCGTGTCGCGGCAGATACGTTAGGGTTTAGCACGGGTGGTACTGAGAGGGTGAGGATTGATAGTGCAGGCAATGTTGGGATTGGGACGGTTCCATCGACGAACTTGGAGGTGCTAGTCCAGCCAGCAGCTCCAACGACGAATACGGCGCTTGCCAATGCGGGATTCCGCCTGAGTGGAAGTGCACTAAACTCCGCCTTGGATTTTGGTATTAATGGCGCGACCCCTGGTGCGTATTATGCAGGCTGGATTCAACGCTGGAATAAGAGCGCGCCCAATCTCTTTCCTCTTTTGCTCAATCCTTTGGGTGGCAATGTGGGCATTAGTTCAATGACGACCCCGAACACCACACTTGAGGTAGGCGGGACGGGTATTTCGACAAATACGTTGTCGGTGAATGGAGCTTCCGTTTTCTTTAATGGGTTAACCGTTGGGAGTACGGGAACAACGTTAAGTATCACAGCTGGGGGGCAGGTCTATAAGACATCGGATCGCCGCCTCAAAGATCATATTGCGGTTTTGCCGGGTGTGTTAACTCAGCTCGATAAATTCAGAGGTGTGAGCTATGAGTGGAAAAATGCAACGACAGAAAACCGCCACACCGAAATCGGCGTCATCGCCCAAGAAGTCGAGGCGGCGTATCCCGAACTGGTGAAGACCAATTCGGATGGGTATAAGAGTGTAGAATATTTGATGTTGACGGGTGTGCTGGTCGAGGCTGCGAAAGAGTTGAAGGCCCAGAATGTTTCGATGAATGCGCTGGTTCAGGATCTCAAGGCCAAAAACGACGAAAAGGACAAAGCGATCGAGGCGCTGAGGGCGAAAAACGACGACATCGAACGGCGGTTGGAGTTGCTCGAGAAGAAGTAAAAGCGTGAGCGCTTGGATTTCCCCTCAGTCCGGAGTACCGGCCAGCTCCCCATATTGGGGAGCCTAGGCTGGGGCAAGTGGATGAGAGCCCCAAAAGTGCCTTCCCAATGTGGGAAGGTGGCCGAAGGCCGGAAGGGAA
>CAUYTY010000104.1 GCA_963575655.1 Gammaproteobacteria bacterium
AATATCTAAATTATGGAACATTACTGGCCATATCCAGGTCTGGAACACCACCCATTGGTGATACCGGCAGGGTTGTTGGCAGAGCGCAGGGGACAACCTGACTGGATAGGAGACGCGGAGGCACGCGCCCGCATCGAACGCATCGCCATGCAAACCGTGATGGACGCGGAGCGTGCCCTGGGCCATGAGGTCATCGACGTTTCTGGACAGAAGTGCGGATGGGATATCACCAGCTTGCCCAAGGCCGTGGATGGCAAGTTGCCACCTTCTCGCCACATCGAGGTCAAGGGCCGCGCCAAGGGACAGAGCACCATCACCGTCACCCGCAACGAGATCCTCTACGGCCTCAACCAGGCCGACAAGTTCATCCTGGCCGTCGTGCTCATCGATGGCGACCACTTGGATGGGCCATTCTATGTAAAGAGGCCCTTCACCCAAGAGCCTGATTGGGCGGTCACTAGCATTAATCTCGATTTGAACGAGTTACTTGCGCGGGCGGTGATAACGCTGTGAGTAACCGTTCACTCTCCTCAACCTCACCCCCCGGCCCCCTCTCCTTAACAGGAGAGGGGGAGATAAGGCAATGAATTATTATTTTTCCTTTATTTTCCCCTCTCCTGTTAAGGAGAGGGGGCCGGGGGGTGAGGTGGCCTGGAAAGTTAGGGGGAGAGTGAACGGTTACCGCTGTGATACGCTTGAGAAGCCACAAAAGAAACGCCTCCACGAGGGAGGCGTCGGGCCGGAGATGCGATCTCCGACGGGGTTAAGGCTCGAATTATGGAAACAAGAGTCCAATAAGTCAAGGATGCCTAGTAATTACATATCGCACGAATGACTACACCAATCAAGACCACCAAGAAATTCGTCGAAGTCACTCTGCCGCTGAATGTGATCGCTTGGGAGATTACCGAAGACAAAACCGTCTACGTCCACCAAGCACAACCGTTGGATATTGACTACTTGCGTGCCGTCGAAGGCACGCTTTCCGAATGGACCAGCAAGGGCGATCAGAATGCTTACCGGAACATTTGAGTATTTTATACCGTGACATCAATTAAGACTCCCAAGAAACTCATCGAGGTCGCCCTACCACTGGATGCGATCAATATCGCGGCCGCACGCGAGAAATCCATCCGCCACGGCCATCCTTCAACGCTACATCTATGGTGGGCGCGTCGGCCACTGGCAGCGGCACGGGCGGTGATCTTTGCACAAATGGTCAATGACCCCGGATATCAACAGGGTGGTGGTTTCAAATACGGAGTGAACAAGGAAAAGGCTGCCAGTGAACGCGAGCGTCTGTTCAATATCATTAAAGAGTTGGTGAAGTGGGAAAATACAAACAATGAGGAGGTGCTCGCCCGCGCTCGTGCGGAAATCCAACGCAGTTGGCGCGAGACCTGCGAATTGAACAAAAATCATCCCAAGGCCGCAGATCTATTCAACCCGGACAAGCTGCCCGCCTTTCATGACCCATTCGCGGGTGGAGGGTCGTTGCCATTGGAGGCCCAGCGTCTCGGGCTGGAAAGTTATGCCTCGGACCTCAATCCAGTGGCGGTCACCATCAACAAGGCGATGATCGAAATTCCGCCGAAATTTGCCGGCCGCGCGCCCATTGGGCCGATTTCGTTGGGGGAGAAACAAGGACAACTGATTGAGGATTGGACTGGCGCAAAAGGGTTGGCCGAAGATGTGCGCCGTTATGGTGCCTGGATGCGTACTGAAGCGGAAAAACGCATCGGCCACCTTTACCCAAAGATCGAAATTACCGCAGAGATGGCCATCGAACGACCAGACCTGAAACCGTTAGTAGGCCAAAAGCTCACTGTGATCGCGTGGCTGTGGGCGCGCACTGTAAAAAGTCCTAATCCAGTATTTAGCCATGCGGAAGTACCGCTGGCCTCCACTTTCGTATTGTCGAGCAAGGAGGGGAAAGAAGCATATGTTGATCCAATAATGGAGGGGGATAGTTACCGGTTTACGGTAAAGATGGGGACGCCACCAGAGAGGGCGAAAAACGGTACCAAATTAGCGCGAGCAAATTTTTCTTGTTTGATATCCGGCACACCTGTTTCTGGGGACTACATCAAGATCGAGGGTAAAGCAGGACGTATTGGTGCAAGGTTGATGGCGATTGTAGCCGAAGGTAAGCGTGGGCGAGTTTATCTTGCACCTACGCAAGAACATGAGATGGCAGCAAAGGAGGCAAAAGCAACATGGTACCCCGAGGGAGAGATTGCAACGAGAATGACTGGTGGAAACTGTACGCCCTATGGACTTACATCGTGGGGCGATCTTTTCACCCCTCGCCAATTGGTGGCGCTGACCACGTTTTCCGATCTAGTGCAGGAAACACAAGAGAAAGTAAAGGCGGATTATCTTGCTTCTTTCTCCCCCTCTCCTGTTAAGGAGAGGGGGCCGGGGGGTGAGGTGAATAAGGTTAAACATTACGGCATCACCCAATCCGCCTTGGTCAGTGCCGAAAAGCTCAATCTTGCCCGTCAGATGCGCCAACTCCCCACGGACGCCGAAACGCAGGCGTGGGAACTGCTACGCAACCGTCGCTGTCACGGACTCAAGTTTCGCCGTCAACAGGTAATTCGTGGGTTGATTGTCGATTTCTACTGTCCCGAATTACGTCTAGTACTGGAACTTGATGGAGAAATTCATCAACAACAGGCTGAATATGATGCCGCCCGCGATGCCCTGTTCGCCGCCGAAGATATCACTGTGCTGCGAGTGCCCAACGCCGACGTAGCAAAAATTGCGGAACGTGTGGGAGCGCTGATGAAAGAAACCTCACCCCCCGACCCCCTCTCCTTAACAGGAGAGGGGGAGGTGGATCATGAATTGGGGCTGGATGCTGGCGGCATTGGCGCAACGGCTTATGCGCAGGCGGTGGGGGTGTATTTGGGGTTTGCGATTAACAAAATGTGTGATCGAGGGTCTTCAATCTGTGGGTGGGACTCAACGCGTGATAGCCTCCGTAACACTTTTAGCCGCCAAGCAATACCAATGGTGTGGGACTTCGCGGAAGCGAACTTCATCGAGCAATCGGCTGGAAGTTATGAAAACGCAATTGATCAAATCATTAAAGTCGTTCGAGAGTATTTGCCAGCAAAGGCCGCTGGGTTTTCTGTACATGCTGATGCACAATCTCAAACAATCTCACAAAACAAAGTTATTTCTAGTGACCCTCCCTATTACGACAATATCGGCTACGCCGATCTCTCCGATTTTTTCTATGTCTGGCTACGCAAAAGCCTGAAACCGATCTTTCCCAATCTCTACGCCACGCTCGCTGTCCCGAAAGCTGAAGAATTGGTTGCGACACCCTATCGCCATGGTGGTAAGGAGCAGGCGGAAGTATTTTTCCTCGATGGCATGACCCGCGCAATCCACAATTTAGAGGAACAAGCTCACCCAGCTTTTCCGGTAACGATCTACTATGCCTTCAAACAGGCGGAAACCAAGAACGAGGCAGGCACCTCTACTAACCTGCGCGTTGGTTAGGGGACAAGCAAGTAAAAATAATCTATTA
>CAUYTY010000105.1 GCA_963575655.1 Gammaproteobacteria bacterium
AGAAAGAATCACAGGAACAGAAGAAAACTGGCGAGCACCAACAGGATTCATCGGATACCAGGAAGTCTGAGTGGGATCTCACTGAGAAACAACGTAAGGAACGTTCTCGTGCGGAGGAACAACGCAAGGCCGCTGATCGTTCGCAAGAACAGAGCGAAAAGAACACTGGTAAAGACCAAGAACGGAACGACGAGTCCCGTAAGGCTGCTGCGCAAGAAAAACAACCCCAGGACCAACAGGACGGCACTCAGAGCAAAGAGCAACGTCAGATTAACACCAAAGAGGGGGACGATCGCAAACACCCGACCGATGGAGAAAAAGATACGGAACGCGAACGCCAAACCTCTGGTAAACAACAAATGCCCGAACAGCCTCCAGAAAAAAAGGGTGTGCGTCCATTGCAAGACCAAACCGAAAAGAGGTCGGAGTCACCCACCAAGGTGGAGACGAATCAACCGGTGAACGAGAAACCAAGTCAGGAATCCGGCATCCCCGAGCAGCGTCCAGTGGATACCCGCGCCACCGAGGGAATAGCACGACTCGAGCAACTCAAACGGGGTACTATCCCCGATCAACGTCCACCGGAATCCGGCGAGCAGCCACTCAGCAACCTCGACCAAACTTCCCGACGTAATACCGGTCCCGGCATTCCCGATGACTTGGCCAAAGAGTGGATGAGCCGTGTAGAGGCAGATCCAGGACAGGTCTTGCGTCGCCAGTTCGAGGTGGAGGAACGACGCGAGTGGGAGCAGAATGCCGGCCGTCTTATGGAGACCCGTCCATGGTAAGTGTTGTCGTTAACCTACAGAGTTTTATCAGAAACCTTGCGTTCCGGGGGTATCCGGTCGTCCTGTGCGCTCTCGTTGTCGCTACCTCAGCGGGTAGCCCGATTGCTCTAGCGAGACCTCCCACGCCCCAGTCCTCACAGCTCCAGGCCGAGGCAACGGTTTCAGTCGAGAACCCCTACGTCCAACAGACGGTGGTTTACACCGTGCGGGTGGTGAGTCGCACCAATGTTTTGGAATTTAGCCTGGACCCACCCACAGCTCCGGGGGCGGCCGTAGAGCTCTTGGAGGAGAAACCTCGTACCTACGCACGCCCCACGGCAAACGGCCAACTGGTGGTCAACGAGTACCGCTACGCACTAACCCCTCTGGTGGCAGGGCGGATCGAGATCCCCCCTACCCGCCTTTCCGGGAAAGCTGAATCCCCGCAGGGTCCTGCTCGTGGGGTTCCGTTCCAAATACGGACCCAACGTATCAGCCTCCGGTCTAGGGTCATGCCTCCCAATGCCGTCCAACCTTGGCTACCCCTCCAGGCGTTAGAATTGGTCAGCGAGGGGGAGATTCTGCAGGCACGGGTAGGCGAGCCCTTTACTCTATCGTTATGGCTACGCGCCTTGGGAACACGGGGCCAGCGTCTACCGACCCTCGCGGACCTACTACAGGGACCAAATTTTCGAGTCTATCCCGAGAAAGCCGTTGAATACTGGCAAGATGCCGCCCCCGAAGGAAACGCAGTGCGTGGCCAACGCCACGAAACCCTAACCGTGGTACCACTCAAGGCTGGGGCCATACGTCTGCCAACCCTACACATCCCATGGTGGGATACCACTAAGGACCAAGCATCTAGTCTGGAGTGGCAATCCTCAGAGATTACGGTTACCTGGGGAACCGAAGACTCCACGTCAACCGCTCCCCCCGTGGGAATCTCTCTCTGGCTGTTGGCCCTATTCGCCGCGGCGATCTTTTTCCCACTCGGTTGGTGGATTGGTCGAACCCAATCTAAGGCAGAAGGATTTACCGGTCTCACCCGCATCCTGAACGGTTGGCAGCAAATGGGTGAACGTCTACGCCTGACAATGGCCAAACTCATCCAACAGGCCAGTGGGCTTTATCGTTCTTCTCGTGCGCATTTAAATGAACACCGCAGCAAACATCGGAAAGAACCGACGCCGTCGACCTTCCCACGCCCCTGGGCAAATCAAATTCATCAACTTTTGGTCCGCATTCTGCCCACGACGTTTCATACCCGACGGTTATTGCACCATATCCAGACTGCGGGCAATGCCTCAGCTATCTCCGAGGAATTGACAATTTATGCAACTACCGCCTTGTCACTATCCCCTCACAGCCCCTTGACGACAGTGGCAGAGGCCATGATCAAGCGTCATCCCGAATTAGATGGTTCTACTCTATTGCAACTTTTCCATCAACTCGACGCTGACCTTTATGGCGAACACAATGCCTCTCAAGGCGAAGAAAGATTAGACATTGCCCGCTGGAAACAAAATTTCCGAGAGCTTACCCGCGCTTTACGCCACTATCAGCATCATTCCAAGTTCCTTAACACGGAAAGACTTCCGCCTCTCAACCCCGGAACGGGAGAATCCATAGAATAGTCTGAGCGGGAAGTCTATAAATCTCCACAAGACCTAGATGTAATTCACTGTAAATCTTTGGGCGTCCTCCCTCCACCCCTCTCCCGTTGGTACGGGAAGAAACTGGGCATTAACCTTACCAACTACGATTTCGCTCATTTAAAAATCGGTCACATAGATGTAGCTGTTTTCTTAAATGAGTGAATCACCGGCTACCAGATAACCCACAAACCCCACGGAGGTAAAACTATGCTCCCACAAGAACGCGAGATCCTCACCAATTTCCTAAACCGATTCAGCAATATTCCCCCGCAATCGCCCGACCCTGAAGCGAATGCCCTCATTCGCCAGGCAATACGCCGCCCCGACGCGGCCTACCTATTAGTGCAACAGGCATTAGTTCACGAGATCGGGCTTCAACAAGCGGAACAACGCATCCAAGAATTGGAACAAGAGCTTCAATCCACTCGTGCCGCTGTGGCTCCGGTACCAGGAGCTGCCCAAGGTAGTTTTCTCGGCAACATGTTAGGAAAACGGCGGGGTGGTTGGAGTGATGCCCCGGTGGCCCCTCCAGTTCGGAATGGATGGAACCAAGGCCCTACTTTTGCACCACCCTCCGCCCCGATAATGCAAAGGGGAGGTGGTGTCGGTGGCTTTTTGGCAAGTGCTGCGGCTACCGCTGCTGGAGTGGCCGGTGGCGCCTTGTTGTTCGAGGGAGTTAGAAACTTCATGGGTGGCTCAAGCACTAGCGGAGCGAGTGCCAGTCCTGCCGACTTGAATACGGGCGATAGTGGCTTTCTCCCAGACCCCGTTCAAACTGTAAATACCGGAAACGACAGCGCCTTCCTCACCGAGGCAAATACCGATCAAAACACCGGGGGATGGGGTGACGGCGGGGACAGTAGTGACGGAAGTTCGGATTGGTTTTAGCGTTGTAGGCTACCCACTTACCTGCGACACCTATTCTTACGCATCGTTCCTACGCAGGAAACGAAAAGCCCCTCTCCCGGAGGGAGAGGGGAGAAAAAAGTACTAAGTGACCACTTGAGTTAAGTAAACAATAGACATTATCGGAAACCCAAAACCTCACCCCCCGCCCCCCTCTCCTTAA
>CAUYTY010000106.1 GCA_963575655.1 Gammaproteobacteria bacterium
GGGGACGATTGGATGCGATCCCGAATTTTGAATAGGTGGCAACTTGGGTTAATTATTATGATTTAGGGCATGGGACGAAATAACTGGTATCTCCCAATGCCTCAGCACAAGAATCACTGGTGGGCGTCATAATGGAAGGAGGATCGCCGGGAGGGCGCTCTTTTTCTTCCATCTGTAAGAGCTGATGCGCAGCTTGGCACCCCGGGAGGTAGGCGCAACGATTATCTGGTCCACAGACCTGAGTGACCAATACTTCACAGCGCGAAGGAGACCCTGCTGGTCCATAACGCAAATTGCGGGTTTCGGGGGAACGAAACTCGTTGATGAGTATGCCCCCAGTTACCGTGAGAGTAGAACCATTTGCTAATCGATGTACACCATCCCACAGGGGCCGGCGAATCGTTCCCTGGAGGATGGATACGGTACGGGAGTTTTCGTCGATGAGGATCGGGGTACCGTCCTGAAGGTATGTATCAAGATCGGCCATTGCTACCGGTGCTACTATTGCGAGCCATAGCCAAAAGGAGAAAAGTAGCTTACTCATGGTTGGCGCCTCAGAATACCGGAAGAAATATTTGATCGATTAACCTAAGTTACTATCCATAACCCCTGATGCATTCCCAAATTCAGCGTTAGATTCGGATCAATCCAATTCTCTGTTTCCTCTTCCGGGCACCTTGGATCGTTTCCAGCGTACAACCGGGACATGCTGAGGGGAGGATCGTTCCTGCTCTATCGTACTAGGTCCGTGGTAATCCCGTTGGCGATCCTCATAACGTGAAGGAGTCGCGTAGCGCGGATTCGCCTCGTAGGACTGCTGCTTTGTTTCGTAACGTGGTTTGGCCTCTTGGGGCGGTTTGTTGGCGAGGCGTTCGGGATTGCCAGAACGGGAGAATCCGCAAGCCGGACAGGCCATTAACAAATGTTTGTGGACACCGCAAGTCGGACAATTCTCAAAGTTGCTGCTGACCGGAGCGGCGACTGGACTGCGGGAAGGTGGAAAGTCCTCATCGTCGTCAAGGAGTTCTCGGTCAATGGGGGGACGTACCATCATCCGTTTGAATCCGCACTGGGGGCATGCGGCCAGTTGGTGCTTTCGTTCACCGCATTGGGGGCAAGTCTCGTAGGCCATGTTATCTCTCAGGGGGGGGGAAAGGGCTATCCTGTCCCACCTCCGGTGGTCAATCGGGGGCAAACTCCCCCGCCTATGTGGTAACCGCTTAATCCCCATCCTTTTTCTGGCCCTCTGGGATCGTAAGGAGAAATCACCTAGTGTTCCCGAGAAACCTCGCCCTTCAGGATGAGGAGGAAAGGGGACGGTTTTCTCCATCCCTTTGGGTAGCAAAACCTTAAAAGTTTCCGGTCTTTCTCGGCTGTCAGCCTGTAAGGGCCTAGTGACGCACACCTTGCGGTGTGGCTCCCCTCGCTCACTTATTCGTGGGTTTTTGTACCCTTTCGGGTCCATTTTTGGCAGCAGCACCGGGTTCCACCCCGTATGCCTATTTAACCGCTAACCGCAGTATCCGGAACTGAGGAAGCATCCCGGAGTGCCTACTACACCGCTTGCGCGGATTCCACGACAAGGTTCCGTCGCAAAGCGACGGAGCTGGTCAACTTCAAGACCTGCTTTCACAATGCCTCGCCCTTTAGGGCGGGGTAGTTGACTGAATTGTTTTCTTCTGGATTAAAGGCAATGGAATTTGGCTCAACCCGAAGGTAGGGGGAACAAATGGTGGCCCGGTGTAAGTCTTTTGGGTACTGTAGACAGCGAGCACTAAAACCATACCACACCTAAGGTATAATTGCGGCGATCAGTGTACCAGATAGGGTCCTGCATATCTTCCTCTTCTGAGGAGGAAGTACATATTGGATCGTGGATGGTCATCAACGGCGTGGCAAAACAATGATCCGGTCGGTAGACTTCATGCCTTCCATACACTTGCCTAGGTTCTGACCAAAAATCATGCCCATGATACGTCCCTTCGCTGCTCTGCGCCCTGCGTCAGGTCGCGCCTCTGATGTTGCGGCCCCTCCCTACGATGTCGTCTCGCAAGAAGAGGCTCGTACCCGTGCAGAAGGTCGACCTTGGAGTTTTCTCCATATCTCCCGTGCCGAGATCGATCTGCCGTTGGGGACGGATCCTTACTCTCCTCAGGTGTACACCCGTGCTCGGGACAATCTGCAAATGATGGAGCGTGCTGGGGTATTGGTGCGTGAGGCGACACCGTGTTACTACGTATATCGATTGGTAATGAATGGGCACGTCCAGACCGGGCTAGCAGCAGTGGCGGCGGTAAAGGCCTACGAGGCAGGGCGAGTCCGCCGTCACGAATTGACTCGACCCGATAAGGAAGATGACCGAGTACGTCAGATCGATGCCCTAAATGCCCAGACCGGTCCTGTGCTGCTGGCCTACCGCCACCACCCTGAGGTGGAAACGCTCCTCGCGACCGTGGCACAAGGAGCACCAGAGATGGATGTGACTGCTACCGACGGGGTGCGCCACCTGGTCTGGACGGTTGCCGACCCGGCGGTCATAACCCGGCTTACGACCCTCTTTGAGGGGATGGAACGGCTCTACATTGCCGATGGTCACCATCGTTCAGCAGCGGCTGCTCGAGTTGCCGCCCTGCGTAGCAACGATACGGCAACACGGACAGAGCAGACCAACGATGCCGCCCATGATTACTTTTTGACCGTGGCTTTTCCCGACAGCGAGATGCGTATTCTCGATTACAACCGCCTGGTCAGAGACCTCCATGGCCTATCGCGCAACGATTTTTTAGCGCGGGTAGCGCATTCTTTCCAGGTTGTGCCGGAAGATAGGCCGGTGCGCCCGGCGCGGCCGGGGGAGTTCGGGATGTATCTGCCGGACCAATGGTATCGACTCACCATCAATCCGACCCAAATACCTGACGACCCAGTCACTCGCCTGGATGTGAGCTTGCTCCAAGATCGACTTCTGGCGCCACTATTGGCGGTGGGAGACCCTCGCCGGGATAAGCGTATCGATTTCGTGGGTGGAATCCGGGGTTTGGCAGAACTACAAGAACGGGTAGACCATGGAGAAATGGCGGTAGCCTTCGCCCTCTATCCGACCACCCTCAGCGACCTAATGGCCGTAGCCGACGCGGGAGCAATTATGCCGCCCAAATCCACCTGGTTTGAACCCAAGTTGGCCGACGGATTGCTGTCCCACGTCTTTTAAAAAGTGTTTTACCCCGGATCAGCAAGAGATGAAATGGCCATAGCGTCTCTCTTGGATTGGGGACGGTGCGTGTCTGCTTCCCACCGTAGTTACTAACCCAAGTTGCCACCTATTCAAAATTCGGGATCGCATCCAATCGTCCCCCCT
>CAUYTY010000107.1 GCA_963575655.1 Gammaproteobacteria bacterium
TTTACGGGGAGGGCTGGGGAGGGGGCAAGTAGGTGGCAACTTGGGTTAATTAACTCTCTGGAGATTCCTGGCCATTGCTGCGTTGATGCAATTGCGCCATTAATCGAATAATCCATAGATGGATATCATCTACATAGGTGAATACTACCGGGATTACCAAGAGACTAAGGAAGGTTGAGGTAATTAATCCTCCAATGATTACAATCGCCATCGGGGCACGGAAACTTGAATCACTACCAAGCCCCAGCGCAATGGGTAGCATACCTGCCCCCATGGCTACGGTAGTCATTACGATAGGGCGCGCCCGTTTGCGACACGCATCCAATAAGGCATCCCAGCGAGTTAAACCATGCTCGCGTCGGGCCATGATCGCGTATTCGACGAGTAGGATCGAATTCTTGGTCGCCACCCCCATTAACATAATGAGGCCGATCATCGCAGGCATCGACAATGCAGTCTGGGTTATGAATAGCGCGAGAATTGCACCCGGAATCGAGAGCACTAATGCGGCAAGAATGGTGGCGGGTTGTACAAAGTCTTTAAACAGTAACACCAATACGATGTAGATACATAATACGCCCGTCAACATGGCCAGACTGAAACCTTCAAAGAGCTCCCCCATTGCCTCGGTATCACCGATTGCGGTATTGGTAACCCCCACAGGTAATTGTCTTAGGCTAGGTAGTGCAGAGGCCTTTTCCTCCACAAGACCAAGCGGTACACCATTGAGTTCAACATCGATATTGATGTTGCGTGACCGATCGTAGTGGTCGATTTGGGCCGGGCCACTGGTGACCTCGATATCCGCCAGATTGGCCAGCATCATCGGACCGTGGGTACCTGGTACGGTCAAACGGGAAATTAGGTGGAGATCCTGGCGTGCGTCATCGGGTAGCCTAACGACAATCGGGATCTGACGTTGCGAGAAATTGAGCTTGGCCAGCCCTTGGTCATAATCCCCGGAGGTTGCCACTCGCAAGGTATCGGCAATGGCCGCTGAGGTTACCCCCAGATCGGCCGCTTTAGCAAAGTCTGGACGAATTACCACCTCGGGACGCACCAGGCTCGAACTGGAAGTAACATTGCCAACGCCGGGAATGTCACGCAATTCACGCTCTACCTTTCGGGCATGTTCGATGAGTATCCGCCCATCATCACCAGAGAGAGCAATCTGATATTTCTCATTGGATCCGCCCAAACCAACCTTGACACGCACCCCGGGCAATGTCTCCATTTCGCGACGGAAATCCGCCTCGATGGCCTGCTTCCTGACGCCGTGACGTTCTTGACGAGGCGTAAGATTAATCGTGAGCGTGGCTTTGCGTACTTCAGCGATCCCATGCGGTGTGAAAGGATCACTACCAGAGGCACCTCCACCGATTGTTGTATAAATCGTTCGGACTTGAGGATGTTTACTGATCAGCGCCTCCGCTTGCTGCACCAGTGCTGCAGTCTGTTTAAAGGTACTGCCCGGTGGCAGGGTTAACATAATCTGAGTCTGAGAGAGATCATCGGGTGGTATAAAACCAGTCGGCAGTAACGGGGCGAGCCCGAACAGTGTCTCAAAGAAAAAGAGTGATGCCATCAGCGAAGTTATGATCCGATGCCTGAGACACCAACTCGCTAGCCGTAGGTAGATACGTTCCCAAAGTGCCTCACTATGGCCACGTGTCGGTTTCAGGATATAGGCCGCCATCATCGGTGTAAGCATCCGAGCAACTACAAGCGAAAAGAACACCGAGATCGCTGCCGTCCACCCAAATTCCACAAAGAATTTGCCAACGATGCCGGTCATAAATGCTGTTGGTAGAAATACTGCAATCAGGGTAAAAGTGGTGGCGATGACCGCCAATCCAATCTCGTCAGCCGCTTCCATCGCCGCCTGATAGGGTGTCTTGCCCATGCGAAGGTGGCGGATAATATTCTCGATCTCCACGATTGCATCATCCACCAGAATCCCAACTACTAACGATAACGAAAGCAACGTGACCACATTGATCGTAAAACCGAACAGTTGCATTACGCCAAAGGTTGGGATAATGGAAAGCGGTAGCGCCGTGGCGGAAACAAAGGTAGCGCGCCAATTGCGCAAGAAGAGCCAAACCACCAATACCGCAAGCAACGCCCCTTCGTACATGAGCGACATCGACCCTTCATAATTCTCGATAACGGGATTGACAAAATTAAAAGCCTCGGTGACGACAATATCCGGGTGTTTCACCTTGAGTCTGGCCAATTCAGCGCGCACACCGTACATAACCGCAACCTCACTCGCCCCACGGCTACGAACCACCTCGAAAGCAACAACTTGTTTACCGTTGAGTAATGCTGCGGTACGACGTTCAGCCACAGTATCCTCAACCGTGGCAACTTGATTAAGACGAATACGATGCCCATCGGAGAGGGCAATATCCATCATGGCCAAATCAGCGGCAGTTTGCACCGTGGCTATCGTACGAATCGATTGTTCGGTACCGCCGATATCGGTGCGTCCGCCGGAGGCTTCCTGTTGTACCTGACGAATCTGACGCGAGATTTCGGCGGCGGTAGCGTTGAGAGCCAACATCCGATCTGGATCCAATTCCACTCGCACCTCACGGGTGACTCCACCAACGCGCGTAACTGCGCCCACACCTTTTACAGTTAGCAACGACTTACTAATGTTGTCATCAACGAACCAAGATAACGCCTCATCATCCATGCGCTCCGACGCCACGGTATAGGTAAGGATCGGGGTGCCTGCAATATTAGACTTGGCAATGATCGGGTCGCGCATATCTGCGGGGAGGTCGGAGCGAATCCGCGACATCGCATCGCGCACATCGTCGGTGGCTTCTTGGGTAGGTTTTTCCAGACGGAATTCTGTCGTTATGGTTACGGTACCATCTTGGACTATCGTGTAGATATGCTTAACTCCCTGAATGGTCGCCACCGCATTTTCAATCTTGCGTGCGATCTCCGTTTCCAATTGCGAAGGCGAGGCACCGGGTAACGTAGCGGTCACAATCACCATCGGCATATCTACATCCGGCATATTCTGGATCTTCATCGCCCGGAAACCCATCAGACCAAGCAGGGTGAGCATGATAAAGAGCAGAATGGATGGCGTCGGATTACGTATTGACCAGGAGGAAACGTTCATCAGTGTCCCCGAGAAACCCCGCCCTTGAGGGTGGGGAGGAAAGGGGACGGTTTTTTCCGCCCCATTGGATAGCAAAATCTTTAAAGT
>CAUYTY010000108.1 GCA_963575655.1 Gammaproteobacteria bacterium
ACTTTATCCTGTTGATAACTTTCCAAAGGTCCGCGTTTTCCAGCATTGGGTCCGCGTTTTCCAGCGAAAGGTCCGCGTTTTCCAGCCGACCACCAGAAGGCGCACAATAAACACGGCTATAGCCCAGCGGATACCAGACACGCAGGGTGGGTGAACGATAAGGCCGTTTGGCGACCCTACCCGGCTAGAGGCAAAGGCAAGGCCAGGCCAGTCAAAGGCCCACCAGAGGCCCGTAGATGCCTCCAGGATGGACGATCTTGTCTAGGGCGGTAGGGAGGGTAGGGGTAGGTGGGTCAGAGTGGCTACGGCCCGGAAAATCGCGTTTGCGGTTGAGTCGCCGCTGTGGCTGTGAACATAGTCGCGTCTGCTAGAACAGTTCCCGATTAGGTTGGCGCATATCAAAATTCTCTGAATTAGATCAACCTTCTGAATTTCTCGTTCACAAGAACGCTCGTGGCTACTTCATCCACGCCCTGAGTATGCGCCAACCTAATCGGTAAATTTTCTGGAGGAGAACTTCATTTTCGGTTATCCTGCTCGAAAAAGATTGAACATTGAGGTTATTATTCTCGCAATCGTGTCTAGTTGCACCCAACAAATACCTAGGCAGCACAATTAAAAATGGCAATTTCAGCCTCACAAAACTCCTCAACAACGAGAACGTTGTGCGTAACATCCGGCAAGGGCGGCGTTGGTAAAACCACGCTATCCATCAACCTCGGCCTTGCGATGATCGCTGCGGGTTATAAGGTTGTCTTGCTCGACGGCGACCTTGGGCTGGCCAATGTAAACATCCAGATGGGGGTCACCCCTGAATATAATATTCTCGATGTTATTAAGGGACAAAAGACACTGGCGCAGATTGTTTGTAAAACAAAATACGGCATCGATCTGATCTCTGGTGGTACCGGCATCCCTCAGTTGGCGAATCTAGGCGGGGTTCACCAATCGGCATTTTTGAAAGCCATGGAGACCCTAATCGGCTACGACATAATGATCATTGATACCGCAGCGGGAATTGGTGCGAATGTGATTCGTTTTGCACTAGCCGCTGATGAGATCCTGGTGATTACTACGCCAGAACCAACCGCCATGACCGATGCCTATGGCATGATCAAGACCGTAACCGCCAATCAGGGGCATCCACCGATCAAGTTCCTAGTCAATCGGGTCGCCTCTGCAAAGAATGCCAAGGAGGTCGTGGAGCGTATCAACAAAGTAACTAACCGATTTATTGGGATTAACTTTGACATCCTCGGTTATGTTCCGGTCGATCCCTTGATCGAAAAGAGCATCTTTCTGCAAACTCCCCATTTGGTCAGTCACCCCAAAGCCAAGAGTGCCGATCTCATCCGTACAGCGGCTAATCGCCTCCTTGACCCACACCACCAAGAACAAACCGCTGGCCTAGCTGGTTTCTTCCAGAAGGTTATTAAATTCGGCTCGGATAAATAAACATGATTGACTTGATGACCACTTACGCTACCTTCTTTGCTGGTTTTGGTGGGCATCTTATCCTTGCCTTCCTCGTAATTGGCGGGTTTCTCTCCAGCGCAGTAATGTTTTATTTGCAAAGCCGGCGGATTATGCGTCAGCTTGCGATTGGTGTACGCCTGGTGGAAGAGTGCGGAACCGCACACCAAAAGGACGAGAGTGATTCCAATACCATAGGAGTGAGACGCAAACAACTCTTTGCACAAAACTGGGCGCGTTTCAACGCAGGCATGGAAGCGCCCAACATGCATATCTTCTTAGCGCCCTGGGCAGAATTCAGTAAACATCTAACGTTACCCCCACCTAATACCCTCCAGGCAATTCGGACGACGGCCGAACCATCGCTCTATTTCAACGAACGTAGTCTTTACTTCGTCAACATTAATTCACGTCTATATGATTCTATCCCCGGTTTCTTGACCGGTGGCGGTATCTTTGGAACGTTCGTTGGTCTCGTCGCGGGTATCTATTTGGCCCAAAATGGCATGTCATCAAGCCCTCAGGAGATGAGGGAGGCCATGAAATTCCTGATGGGGGGAGTATCGAGCGCCTTTATTGCATCGGTCTTTGGTATTGGTCTCTCCATCGTATTCTCCGTGATGGAGAAACGCCGCCAATATAAAATTGTCCGCATGATTCAGTGGTTCGGCGAGGAGCTAGAATCCTGCCTAGAGATGGCAACCACTGAAAATAGCGCCTTCACTAAAATGCAACTTCTACAGATCGAGCAGTTGGTGGAGTTGCAAAAAATTGGTCAATTGTTGAAATCTCCGCAAAGTTCTGCGGCCACCCAACCCGAGATCTCTAATCTTGCCCCGGCGATGGGCAAGATGCTGGAGACGCTCGTCCAATATCAAGAAAGTCAAACCGCATCACAACAGCAATCACTACAAGATTTTCTAGCGTTGGTATTGGACAAACTCCAAGAGACGATGGCCCAAAAAATGGTCAGCGTCGAATCGGTCTTGGGTGGCGTATATAGCCATTCCAAAGAATTACAGGAAGGTCAATCGCGGGAGTTCTTCCGGTGGCTGCAAGAAGTCAGGTCAGCATCTGAAGCCGAAGGAAAAGAATCCCTGCGTAGTATCATTACCCCCCTCGGTAATGCCATTAGCGAATTGACCGAACGCATGGCCCACATGCACAACACCCAGGTGGAATTGGTCGCACGCTTGGGTGATTTCTTTGCAACTACTTCGGACCGTGCCGACTTTTCCAAGGCTGGGGTAGTAGTGAGTACGCAAACAGTCCCCCAGGAAAACACTGTACCGGTACAAGAATCTCTGCGTGAGGCAATCGCGCCCCTGAGTCGCGTTATTGGTGAGTTGGTCGAACGGCTGACCCACATGCACAACGCCCAGATGGAATTGATAGCGCGCTTGGGCGATTTCTCCGCCAATATTGCGGAGCGCGTCACTTCCACCAAGACCGATTTGGAGATCGGGGCCAAGGGTATGCAAACTGCCCTCCAGGAGAGTGTTGCCCATGGCCAAGAATCACTGCGTGGGGTAATTGCCCCCTTGCGTCACGCAATTGGCGAATTGACCGAACACATGGCCCACATGCACGACACCCAAAGGGAATTGGTGGCGCAATTGGGCGATTTCTCCGCCAATATTGCGGATCGCGTCACTTCCACCAAGACCGATCTGGAGACCGGGGCCAAGGGTATGCAAACTGCCCTCCAGGAGAGTGTTGCCCATGGCCAAGAA
>CAUYTY010000109.1 GCA_963575655.1 Gammaproteobacteria bacterium
AATAATAGATTATTTTTACTTGCTTGTCCCCTAACCAACGCGCAGGTTAGTAGAATCCAGATATCATGGATGACTTGGTTGGTGACTCACGTCCCTGTGCACTGGATTCCAAGAGATTCTGTCGGAATAACGACATAGTGAGTTATAGGTAGCAACTTTGGTTAACTAAAAAGGTTACTGAATCATGACCAAGGCATCAGTATTTTTCATCGCAATTATTTGTCTCGCAAGTTTCTCTGGAGTTATTTCAGCCATTGACTCGTGTCCGACTAACTCCGCATTAGAGACATTCCTCTGCAATGCCAATGAGGAGTACCATAGCTTGCAATTCATTGGCGAAGTAGCCATTTTAACCGGTACCTCAGTACCAGGTACCGAAGGTGCCGTTGAAGAAGCTCGACAACACCTCAAACCTTTTCTTACTAAGGCGAAGAATACCGTTTTCTTCAATAGCAAAGCGGGTGAAAGTCTGAACGATTTCTATATCTATTGGGTCACGCTCGTCGACGATTTCCGCCCACGCCCCTACGAGGATCTGGCCGTCTACCGACAACGTAGCGATGAGCGTTATACCGCATTGCAAGAAAAGGCCAATCGCTTGAGAATTGCTGCCGAATGATGGCGGAGAATCTTGGCAACCAAGACCATCGCTGACATTTCCATGATTCGCCCTCTATAACCAAGGCCCCCACTATGCCGAAGGGCAAGGAAATTGACCTCGACTTCTGCGTCTTACCCTTAATGCGCAAGAATTTTGTGCCACCACCCCCACCTGTGGGGTCTACGGTAACCACCGCTCACAAAGGTGGGAAAGAATCCGTTGATACATTCCCGGAAAATGCACGAACTGCGGTCGATCCACTCTCTCACACCGGAGGGCTGTTTCCCGATGCTCGTGCCGTGATTGCTTTTCTAGCGGCATTGAGGGGGGCACGGCTGACCAAGGAGGTACGTGTCCGTCGTGGACCTGACGAACGGTGGTGGGTGGAGGCGGCGGTATCCTGGCGTAGTGCGGCGGCCCTAGTAACCACCACCCGTGGTCGTCCCTACGCGGGCCGGGCACAGTTGTGGAGCGCCGTTCCTGCGGATGGTGCCTCCGCGCAGGTACCGGTCGCCCGTCCGCCCCAGGATGGAACGGTCCTGCTGGAAAATTCGGACCGCACCGAACGTCTCGAACCTGATGCGTGGCCCAAAGCCGGTCTACGCGACCTGATACCGGGGATCACCCTCGTTGCCACTCCGCCTTACCCCGTTGATGAGGTGGTCGTCATCACCACGGGGATACTGGGTCGTGGCATCCTGCGCCGGGTATTGCAACTCGGCTTTGAGGCCGAGGTGACGGTTGTCGAACGGGAACCGCTGAATGCTCGCAATGCTGCCGATCTTGCCTTTGATACACCCCCCATCACCACCCCCAAGGGGACAACGCCACCAGGCGTTCTTACGGGTGCGTTGTTGTTGCACCTACGCTGGCATAGCGGATCGTTACCCCTGACCCACCTGGCCTATCTGCATGGTCTCTTTCATCTGCCCGCCACAGTTGTTGCCCGGATGGTGAATCTGGAGGGAGGTGCTATCTCCGGTGGAAAGGTGGCTCGTGGTGGCCTGCTAGTGGACCTACGTTACCGTACCTCTCTTACGGTATCGTTGTTCGCTTCCCTGGTCCCTGCTGGAGAACAATGGTTGTTGGGTGGCCCCGAATTGGGCCATTGGCGATTGCGTCCAGCGGGAATCCCCTTGGCAGGGGCAGACCTACTTACCCTGCCACCTCCATCTGAAACCATTCGTCCCCAGCAGATTCCAGGGGGTAATATCCCCTTTCCCTTCCCGATCTCTGTAGGTTTGGTCGATCGACCCACAGCTTCCTCTCGACCGGACGCCATACTTTTGGACGATACCGAACTGGAGTGGCTGCGCGCCTACCTTGCAGATCAGCTCAGCGTTTGGGATTCTTCGACAATACCGAATCGAGGAGGCGTTGCATCGACTGATCCGAGCGCAAGCCTTTGGCTTATTCCCGGTCCCAGCCATCACCTGCTGCTGATCAATAACGGATTGACTGAGGTGTTGCCCTTTGGCGTACCCCTGCGGCGAATTGGCCCTGGAGCATTGTTTCTGGCAGAGGGACAGACATTCTCACCACCGCTACCCGAGGCCGCTCGCGCCCGAGCTTTTCCCTGTCCAAGAGGAGTAGCGATCACGGTAAGCCGTGATTCAAAAGGAGGGATTCAGAGTCAACGCTACCTTATGGCGAATCCGCTCCCGGTTTGGACTTTATGGACGGACGAAGTCATAACCACCGATACAGATATTCGCTCAACCGCCGATCGTTTGCGTATTCTGGCAGCACAACGGAGGTAGGGAGTGGAGATTTTTCCAAAGGGGCTGAGTAATTATGTTTTCTCAAGCATCAAAAAATCAAGCAGCACGATCATTATTAATGAGTATATTACGGGTACACGTATTAATAATCCCATCAGGAGAAGAACATGCTCAACGAACAAGTCGACGCAACCAATCCATCATGGAAATTAGTCATCGAAAATCGCCGACAAAGAGCTGAATACTATTTCGATACCGTACTCAATAAGCAGCGCGAGTGGTACTCTACAAAAGCGGGACAACAAAAGAATCGACATTTATTACTGGCGGTCACGGTCATTGTGCTGGGCGCGTTGATCTCCGTGCTACAAATCTTTTCTGAGTATGCCGGGGTCAGCATTGCTACTGCCGTTCTGGGAGCGGCGGTTACGATAGGCCGAGCGATGGACGGTTTGTTGCGACCTGATGAAGCCTGGCAGGCCTATCGCAAGGCATCAGAAAATATGAAGCGAGAATATCGGCTGTACCTGAATGGAGCAGATAGCTACGCGACTATTTCCGACGAAGATGCCGGTTACCGTCTACTGGTGGAGCGAGTAGAAACCATCATCGCCGAGGAACAACAATTATTCTGGCAATTCCACGCAAAAACACCACCGCAACCCAGCAGCAAAATCAAACCAGACGGGAACCCAGTAACACCCTAGATTGACGCAACGATCATCTGCGTAAAGTTGTGAATAAATGAGGTGGATGCTGAAATGCAAGATTCGCATTACACTTCAACTGCGCAAGTTTACGCTGCTAATACCCACCCCACCAGACTTTACTAACCTGCGCGTTGGTTAGGGGACTCCAGCTAAATAGCATATTGGACGG
>CAUYTY010000110.1 GCA_963575655.1 Gammaproteobacteria bacterium
TCCGATCCTGCGATGGGGAGGGCGGGCTGTTCTCGTTTCGGGGAATCGTCGACCAGTTCCCTTTTCCTTGGGGCGTCGTTCAGATCTTCTCGGGAGGACCTGAACGATCGCGCGTGCTGTTTATACAGATGGCTATGGTGCTGGCTGCCGCGTGACGGCCAAGTCACGCAAGACATTATTCTCCAATTCCATCTCAGCAATTCGCTCCCGCACCAAGTCGCGCATACTGATTACGTTGAGGACTTTGCCGTTTTCGACCACCGGCAGATGTCGGAATCCACGATCGATCATTACCGACATCAGATCCTTCAAATTCTCCTGCGGTTCACAGGTGACCAACTTATGGGTCATCAGTTCAGAGACGTACCGATGCAAGGTCAGACCACCCCATTTGGCGAGCCCTTGAACTATATCGCGCTCGGAAGAGAACAAACTTCACCACGCCGGGCAGAAAAAATCTGGGGAGGTGTCTGAGATTCTGCGCCGCCCCCCCTCCCGTCAGGAAGGGGAAGCAAACGGTGGCGACCCTAATCTAGGGAGGGGGAAGATCGACAGAGGTAATCTTCTCGACTAAAAGCGTGGCCTGATTCGAGGCGACCTCGAGAAAACCACCATCGACGGTAAAAATCTTTTGGGAGTGATCGGCCAAGCGTAATTCAACCTTACCCTTGGCGAGTGGAGTTACCAGCGGCGCATGACCTCCCAGCACACCAAGATAACCAGCAAGCCCAGGCGCACTCAGACTAAGGATCTCCCCAGAGAAATAGCTTCCCTCAGGGATGAGAATGTCGATTCTAAACGATTGGGCCATTCTTACTCCGTCCTGCGTCACCCCGCACGGCACTCTGCCGCCGAAGGAACCTAAATCACTCTCACCCCACGACCACCAATGGCGGTCGTGGGATAGTTAGCGAATTATTTATTCGCGATTTTAATCTCTTCGGCACGGGCCAGAACATCCTCCACGTCCCCGACCATATAAAACGCCTGCTCTGGAATACTATCAAGCTCACCATCCACGAGGCGTTTAAAACTCTTGATCGTGTCGGCCAGTTTCACATACTTACCCTTGATACCCGTGAACTGTTCCGCAACGAAGAACGGCTGGGACAAGAACTTCTGAATCTTGCGAGCCCGCATCACGATGAGTTTGTCCTCATCGGACAACTCTTCCATGCCCAGGATCGCGATAATGTCCTGCAATCCCTTATAGCGCTGTAGGGTGTTCTGGACGCGACGCGCGGTCTCATAGTGCTCTTTACCCAAAATATAGGGGTCGAGAATACGCGACGTTGAATCAAGTGGGTCAATCGCCGGATAGATACCGAGTTCCGCAATACGACGTGACAACACCGTGGTTGCGTCCAAGTGTGTAAAAGCGGTTGCCGGGGCCGGGTCAGTCAAATCGTCGGCCGGGACGTAAATGGCCTGTACCGAGGTGATCGAACCATTCTTGGTCGAGGCAATACGCTCCTGCAAGGCACCCATTTCGGTCGCAAGATTGGGCTGATAACCCACCGCAGATGGCATACGACCGAGCAAGGCCGACACTTCAGAACCGGCTTGTGTGAAACGGAAGATGTTGTCGATGAACAGCAGAATGTCCTGATTCTCCTGGTCACGGAAATACTCAGCCATCGTCAATGCCGTCAGTGCGACGCGCAAACGCGTCCCGGGCGGTTCATTCATCTGACCGAATACGAGCGCCATTTTTTCAATAACGCCTGATTCCTGCATCTCCAGGAACAATTCATTCCCTTCACGGGTACGCTCACCCACACCACCGAACACCGAAAAGCCACCATGCTCGGCCGCGATATTGCGGATGAGTTCCATGATAACTACGGTCTTACCGACACCGGCACCACCGAAGAGACCAACCTTACCGCCCTTGGAATACGGCGCCAAAAGGTCAATGGCCTTGATCCCCGTCTCAAAAAGCTGCGTGGTGGATTCACGATCCTCCATGCTTGGCGCTTTTTGGTGAATAGACGCGGTCTTCGTGGCAACGAAACTGCCCTTGCCGTCGATAGGCGTGCCGAACATGTTGAACATCCGGCCGAGCGTTTCACGTCCCACGGGTACCGAAATGGGCTTGCCGGTATCCGTCGCCTTCATTCCGCGAACCAGACCATCCGTCAAGGACATGCCGATACAACGAACCACATTGTTGCCCAGATGCTGAGCAACCTCGACGATCAATGTCTCGCCGGAGGAGGTATTCTCGATCTGGATGGCGTTCAGAATCTCCGGGAGCCGGCCTTCGAACCGAATGTCCACGGTGGGTCCGATTACTTGAACGATTTCGCCGGTCTGGATATCAACTTGAGCCATGGTGCTTTTCTTCCTGTTCTCGATTTATTTCAGCGCGTCCGCCCCGCCGATGATCTCGCTAAGTTCGCGGGTAATCATCGCCTGACGGACCTTATTGCGTTCTAAAGAGAGCTTTTTAATGACTTCCTTGCCATTCTCGGTAGCCTGCTTCATCGCGACCATGCGGGCAAAGTATTCCGCCGTCACTGACTTGAGCAGCAGGGTAAAAAGCTTCTGCCTGATGAAGAGATCAGCCAACGTTTCCAAAGCGGTCTGCTGATCGGGTTCAAAAATATAGTCCGATCTCAAACTCTCACCGCTTTTCTTAAGCAAGTACGAAAGACTCAGAAACGGCTCCAACGCTGGCTTCGACGCCCCAGCCCGTGACATCGTCACGGTGAGCACATTCACCTCGTCAAACTCGCCAGACAAAAACGCCGCAACAATCTCGTCCGCTCGCTCCTTAAACAAATCGGGGGTGAATTGGTAGCCAATATCCATCCAACTCTTCCACACATCAAGCTCGCGCCGCCGTGCAAACGCCGTCGCTATCTTCCCGATCGGATACACCGAAATCTTGCGGTCTTTTCCGGCGGCAAGGTACTTGGTAAGTTCCTTCAGGATCGACGAGTTAAAGCTACCGCACAACCCCCTCTCGCCAGTGATCACCAACACTAATTCGCGCTTGCGCTCCCGCCTGGCAAAAAGCGGACTGCCGGTAGCCAGTTCCTCCGAAGCGGAGCTTCTCAACAACCGCTCCAACTCCGTAAAGAAAGGCGTCGCCTTCCGATAACGCGCAGCAAACTTTTTGTAACGCACCGCCGAGATAATCTCCATGGCCTTAGTAATGCCACGAATGTTCTCGGCGCTCTTAATGCGTCTGCGTAACTCTCTTAGTGATGCCATCGTCGGGTGTCATCTCGCACGCCATCTAGCAAACAGATGGCGTTCAGGAATCACTTCTTGGTTTTGAACTCAGCCGCGGCTATCTTAAGCTTTTCCTGATCATCCGCGCTCAGGTCGTTGGTCTGTTCGATGTTGTGAATAATATCGGGGTAGTCCTTGTGCAAAAACGCCAAGAACTGATCCTCGAACGCGGTGACCTCATGCACCGGCACCTCATCGCATAAGCCGCTGATGCCGGCAAAAATTATGCAGACTTGGTTGGCCACACTCATCGGCCGATATTGACCCTGCTTCAGAATCTCGACAAGCCGTGCGCCACGATTAATCTGCGCCTGGGTCGCCTTGTCCATATCAGAACCGAACTGCACAAAGGCCGCTAGCTCCCTATATTGTGCAAGGTCAAGACGCAACCGACCCGCAACCTTCTTCATCGCTTTGGTCTGCGCGTTTCCACCGACACGCGACACGGAGAGACCGACGTTAATGGCCGGACGAATACCAGCATAGAAGAGGTCAGCCTCTAAGAAGATCTGGCCATCGGTGATCGAAATCACGTTCGTCGGAATATAACCCGAGATATCGCCCGCCTGCGTTTCAACGATTGGCAGCGCGGTAAGACTCCCCCCGCCCTTTTCATTGGACAGCTTGGCGGCACGCTCCAAAAGACGCGAGTGCAGATAGAACACGTCACCTGGATAGGCCTCACGCCCTGGCGGACGACGCAACAACAACGAAAGCTCACGATAACTCACGGCGTGTTTCGACAAATCGTCGTAGATCACCAGCGCGTGCTTACCGTTATACAGAAATTCCTCGGCCATCGTTACGCCCGAAAACGGCGCTAGATATTGCAACGTTGCGGAACCATCCGCCGTTGCCATAACGACAGTCGTGTACTCCATCGCGCCGTGTTTCTCAAGCGTATGGACGGTACCCAAAACGCTAGAGGCTTTCTGACCGATCGCAACGTAAAAGCAGTAAACGTCCGTATTCTTCTGATTAATGATGGTATCGATTGCGATTGCAGTCTTTCCGGTCTGACGGTCACCAATAATCAGCTCACGCTGACCGCGACCGATCGGAATCATGCCATCGATGGCCTTGATACCCGTTTGGAGAGGCTGTTTCACCGGTTGGCGTTCGATCACCCCCGGGGCCTTAAGCTCGATAGGACGAGTGGTATGGGTAACGATCGGACCCTTACCATCCACTGGATGGCCAAGCGGGTCAACGACGCGCCCCAGGAGCGCCTCACCAACCGGCACCGAGGCAATCTTCCCGGTGCGCGTGACGGTATCACCCTCGCGAATTCCAAACGACTCGCCGCAAATCACGACGCCGACATTGGATTCCTCGAGGTTAAGCGCGATGCCATTTACCTTGTTCGAGAACTCAACCATCTCGCCCGCCATAACCTCATCCAGGCCATAGACGCGCGCAATGCCATCGCCGACGGCCAGAACAGTTCCAACGGACTTCATCGAAGAGTCGGATTCATACCCCTCGATTTCCCTCTGGAGAATGCTTCTGATTTCCTCAGGTTTGATCGCCATGACTCTTTGTTACCCTTCGTTTAGGCAGCCGGCCGTAAATGACACACTACAACCCCTCCCCCGCTTCATTATTCTTGCGCGGCAGGAGAGAAATAATTGACGCACCATCCGCAGCCGAGACGCCTTAGGTGTATTGGCCCTCGAGGAGCCGCTCCTTCATTGATCCCAGACGCCTGCGGTAGGTCCCGTCGAGCACGTGATTTTTGATCTTCAACCACACGCCACCGAGTATCGCTGGATCAACCTGGACTCGTAGCTCAACCTCCAGGTGCGCGATACGTTTGAGCTGTTCCTCGACACGATCGAGAAATTCCTTGCCCGGCTGCGACGCAAATACCAGTTCACACACTGCAATTCCCTTCGACTCGCGGTACAGATCGGTATAACGGTCAACGATCTGCTCCAAGAGTCCAATCCGCGAATGCATCAACAGAACCCGCAGAAAATTCGCTGTAAGCTTCGACACAAACATCGCGCCGATACTTTCAATGGTCCGAAGCTTAAGCGCCCTTGGGTATCGAGGATTCTCCAAAAAGTTCTTAAGCCCTGACCGACGAATCTCCGCCTTCAGCGACAACAAGTCCTGTTCGACGAGTTGTTCCTGAGACGCATTTCGCGCAGCGTAAAACAGGGCCAACACGTAACGGTCGACGGCGACAGGATCCATCAGGAAAGCCTCTCAGTGTGGCTCAGCAGTTCCAACACGTATTTCTCATTGTCCGCATCAGTGAGGTTCTTCGCAATCAGCTTGCCCGCAATCAAAGAGGATAGTTCGACCACTTCCTGCCGCATTGAGGCACGGGCACTCTCGGTCTCGCGTTGAATCTCCTGCTTGGCACGCTCCAATTGAACTGCGACATCAGCGCGCGCTCTCTCGCGAATATCCTCAGCAATCTGCTCCGCCTCAGCGACAGCAGCCTGCATCTTCACGCGCCCTTCATGCCCGATGTCCTGCAATTTCTGCTCATACTCCTTCTTAAGAGACTCAAACTCAAGCCTCTTATCCTCCGCCTCTTGAATCGACGATGCGATCTTTTCCTGTCGCTCATCGAGCGTCCGGAAAATGGCCCCAAAGGCGTATTTTTTTAAAATAAGAAACACCACCAAGAACGCAACCAACTGCGTCAAGATTTCGGGCAGTGCTGCCAGGATAACTTTGGGATCCATGGATTCCGCCTAGTAGTTTAGGTGGTCAGTCAGATAAGGAATGCCCCCTCCCCCGCCCATTCTTCTGCGGACAGGAGAGGGACAACGGAGTATTTATCTCCGCACCAACCATCGTAGGGATCGAAATAAATCCGCTAGGGACTTATCCGATTTTCCCAATGTACATGAACAGGACGATGAGGGTGTAGATGGTCAGCGATTCGATCAACGCACAGCCAACCAACATGTTGATAAAGATCTTGCCAGCCGCTTCCGGTTGACGGGCCATGCCTTGCAGTGCGGAGGCGATGGCCAACCCCATACCTATCGCCGAACCAAACGCGGCGAGACCTAGGGACAGCGGGAGCGATATGGCAAGTCCTGCTTGGGAAGAAGGGTTCATTGTTAGCTAATTTCCTCTCGGTTTTGTTTAGACGCGGGAACCCCGCGTCATACTTTAATGCGCGTGGATACTTCCATGCGCAGCTTAGTGTGCCCGTTCCTCTGCGTGGTCATGCGGCAACGCCATCGAGATATAAACCGTGCACAGGACTGCGAACACAAAGGGCTGGAGACAACTAACCAGGATTTCCAAAAAGAGGAATGGAAGGTGCATCGGCATACCCACCGGGATACCAACGTGCTTCATCATCTGAAGCCCCATACCCACAAAGAGCGCAACTAGGATATGGCCTGCCATTACGTTGCCGTACAACCGGAACATCAAACTCAACGGCTTAGTAAACTCCCCCAAAACATGCAACGGGAAGTTAAGTGGGATGAGGAGATACGTAACAAGTTCCTTTGGACTACCTGCAAGGTGATACATATAGCCCAAAAACCCGTTCCTCGTAAAACTCAGCCACTGCACGTAAAAGAACACAACCAACGCCAACGGCGCAGTCGTTGTTATGTAGGCGGTCGAAGAATTCTGCAAAGGGATAAGACCGAAAAGATTCGAAACCAGGATATAGATAAAAAAACTACCGACCAGCGGCGTATATACACGACCCTTCGGCCCCGTAACTCCGCAAACCATATCATCGACAGCGATCACGATGGTTTCCAACAGCATCTGAAGCCGACCCGGAACCATCTTCAGATTGGAACTCACCTTAATACAAAAAGTAGCTATCAGGACAATAACAATCGCGCTGAAGATCAGCTTTTCGTATTGGACAAGCATGTGGGCGACGGTCGTGTCTCCCATCGCATTTGCCAAAAGGGTCACCCAGTTGATGGAGTGCGGAATACCGTGACCTGCCGCTTGGTCTGCATGTTCGGCGTGCTCAGCGACTTGCTGCACGGCCTCCACAGCGACCTGAGCGTGCTCAGCGAGTAGAGAAGTTTGCGCTACGAGAAACACAGTTTATCAAGACCTCATATTCTCTTGTCGGACGCCAGCCAACAGCGCAACGACAAACCCAATTAGAGAAGACCGCAAAAGCAATCGGGACTCAATCTCTCACGAACATTCGCGGGTCATCATAACTCAAACCTCAACCGAACACAACACCAAAAGCCCAAACGTACCTCGCAGCTAAGGATCTGACGCTACAGAAAGATACCTCCGCCTCGCGCTACGTCAACAATCCACCAAACTAGTCAATTAATGTCGGAAATAAATCACCACAACGAAACCCCCACAAACTAATCAGCACGCCCAACCAAAACAATCACCGCAACAAACAAAAACCGTCATTGCAATAATCGCCCTAGTCACAACGCCCAAAAAGTTCCAACTAGCGCATCACCCGTTCTGATCCTGACTTTTGGCGAACCGGTTGGCAATCTGCCAAGACTCCCTCCCACCGCTAATGAGACCTAAAACCATGAATACCGCACTCAGGTAGGGGGTAGTACCTAACCATCGATCAGCCCACCCCCCCATCCAAAACCCCAACAACAACCCTCCTCCGATATAAAAAGGGATCATCATCAGATCACCAACCTGACGAGCCTTTAAATAAACATCAGAGTTATTCTTTTTTGTCAAAGGTGCGCCACAGATTAAAGAATCCCAACTGGAAACAAAAAACTTTCCCCAGGATATCCGCTCACCATGCACCTTGTCAAGAGGGGCTGATTAAGAGGAGATAGAAGATACAACCACAGATAGACAAACACGACTTCAAGAATTTGTTTTTTTCTATATTATTCATTGCGTTACGAATTGATTACAGGATAACTAAAGGGACATTTCTTCTCATTAAGATTGCAACCAGAAAACCAATCTGGCTCAGCGCGTTCACCCAGAATTTTGCTTTTCAGATCACGACGATAGATAAAAAAATGATGGTCAAGAACACCACCAGGATCTTCCCACTAATACCGCAACACAAATTGAAACAAAGAATCGTACATTAAGGACATATATCTTACACACCACTAAGGACATATAACCCTTACGCACAATTCGCTTCTTACCCCTGGACAGACGACAGCGTCTCACGCCCTTCACACTACCCGGATACCGTCAACTTATAACCCCACTCACATTACGACAGCCACACGCAACCAAATTTCCCATCCATTATCGAATAATTTTATCGGAAATAACACCCCCTAGCCATGCGATTACTCGCCCACGAGCCACCCTTCCACCCACATAACATGATGAACCTAATAGCATTATATAACACACAAGAACCATAACAGATTATCGTGTGCTGGATTTTCTGTCAGCCCATTGAATAATTTTATCAGAGATGATACCTTCACGCTATAGGTTTGTCCGCTTCTGTGATTGAGCTGGTTGGGTGCTCCTAAAATAAGAACGAGCAAAACCACACGCTAACAGAGGGAGGGTAGGTGCTTACTACACTGATCGTTATATTTATGTTCACGCTGGGGATCAAGGTTGTAGCTCTGCGGCATTTCCGAATGTTGCGGAAGCGATATCCTGAGAAGAAGTCGCATTACGATTCCCTCATCAAACTCGCGTGGATATTCATCATCCCAACTGTACTTCTGCTGATGGGGGCATTTGTATTCATACTGTGGAGGGGCTATGTTTAATACTCATTGGATTATTATTCCCTTATCTTTCTTTCCGGCAGGAGTTGCCTGTGGGTTTCTTGGGGTAACCCCGGAGGGAGTTTTCTTTTCTACGTTGTTATTGTCTCTGCTGTGGCAACATCTCGCGGCCTACTTCGCGTGCCGAGTTTTCCTTAAACTCGGAATCGGTAAGTTCCCAAGAATGGAATTGTTGATTGCCCTTGCGACTTTTGTGGCAGGATACATCATCGCTCTGGGGCGCCACGAGCTGCACATTTTTTCTATTGCCGTTCTGGCCTGTGCGATATTTTTCCTACATGACTTCATTCTTGGTCTGTCGCTGTTAATCGTACGGCTGATGCCACCAAAGGGTTGGGACTGGGATCGGCTGTACAAACCACTAGTATAAACAATACTTCCGTCATTAAACCACGGGCAAAGGCGAGTTGATACGGCCAAGCGAGGCTACTTGCCTAACGATGGCGTCAGGGGAAATTGGTTCTGGGATTTGCGGAAGCCATCTTAAAGTTTCGCGGACATACTTCCCCGCACGGAACCAAGCCTTGAGGTCAAGGGTGCTCATGCCGGTGAACTCGGTTTGTTGTCTCAAGAGATGCGAAACATTGACCATGAAGAAGGTATGGTTTCCCGCATTGATGACTGGGCATTCGTTGACGGACCTGAAATCATCAAGCCCAAAAACTGCTTAGTGTCACGAAAGTTGAACTCGATTTGGAAGCGAGTAATAGTCCATCAGATCGTTCCAGGCGAGGGCAAGATCGGAACTGAATAGTAGAACGTGGACGGATTTGAGGATTTTTAGGTTCGTTTTGACGATGACGACAACGTTGAGCAGTTTCGCAAATTTCTTGTGGCGCAAACTCATCTGATAAATGTTGATACGTAGATTGTCTTCGACTACGGAGGATTTATGGAAATGTTCGGGAAGTTGACCATAGTCGAAACGATTGCCATACTTCTTACGCGGTCCCCGCGTTGGATTGAGGACCCTCGCGGGGGAAATAAAGCGCGGAATCGTAACGTAGCTTGGAATAGCTAGCAACTTGGGTTAACTAACCCAAGTTGCCACCTACTTGCCCCCTCCCCAGCCCTCCCCGTAAACGGGGAGGGAGTAGGTCGCAGACCTCCCCCCGTTTACGGGGGGATTGAGGGGGGACAATTGGATGCGATCCCGAATTTTGAATAGGTGGCAACTTGGGTTAACTATAACTGTGTTCAGGTTTGGGAAAAGTTCCTACCTTTACTTCGCGGACAAAGGTCGCCACTGCCTCGCGTATACTGCCGTTTCCTGGCATGAAGTCACGAGAAAATCGCGGACGCTTGCCAGTTACCACTCCCAACATGTCATAGAGCACCAGAACCTGACCGTCACATGAAATCCCCGCACCAATCCCGATAACAGGGATCTTCAATGCGGCAGTAATCTGACGCGCCAGTGGAACGGGTACGCACTCCAACACCAACAATTCAACACCCGCCTCCTCCAGAGTTTGAGCATCTTCGAGGATGGTTGCTGCCTGGTCCGGGTCACGCCCCTGGACGCGATACCCCCCCAATTTATGTACAGATTGTGGTAAGAGTCCCAGATGGGCACATACTGGAATCCCCCACTGTCCCAAACGCCGTACCGTCTCCAAGACCAATCCACTCCCCCCCTCCAGTTTAATCATCCTGGCCCCTGCGGCCATCAGCCGTCCGGCGTTGTCCAAGGCTCGGTCGGGGGTGGTGTAACTCAGGAAAGGTAAGTCTGCGACCAAGAGCGCATGACGTATCCCACGAGCAACACAGGTTGTGTGGTAGACCATGGCATCCACAGTCACCGGTAGCGTGCTGGCCTGACCTTGAACCACCATACCCAGGGAATCACCGACAAGCACCACCTCCACTCCAGCGTCCTCCAGCAAAGCAGAGAAACTAGCATCGTAGGCGGTAAGGCAGGCAATCTTTTCGCCAGCCTCTTTCATCTGGCGCAGGACAGCGGGGGTCACGGTCTTCATACAGCAGGATTTGAACCTCTAGGGATGGACACAATCCGATGTAGTAATCATCAGTGTCCCCGAGAAACCCGGCCCTTGAGGGCGGGGAGGAAAGGGGACGGTTTTTTCCGCCCCATTGGATAGCAAAATCTTTAAAGTTGCCGGTCTTTCCCGGCTGTCAGCCCGTAAGGGCCTAGTGACGCACACCTTACGGTGTGGCTCCCCTCGCCAATGTTGCAACGCAGCTTCGATTCTTGCGAACCTTGCAGCAGACCGTTTCGTGCGTACCCGTCGCGTGTCTGCTTCTGCTGCTTTCAGAGCTTGGAGTTGAGGAAGCGCCCCAAGGTGAGTCTTGTACTTCGTTGCAACGTAGTCCGATTTCTCGGACTAAGGCTGGTCAATCTCGGGCTTGCTTTCACAAGCCCCGGGCTTTAGCCCAGGGTGATTGACCGTTTTTGCAGCGAGACATCAGTTTATCACGGTGCTTGTTTCAATTCCCGAGCAAAAAAAAGCGGGCGCTGATAGCGCCCGCAAGTTCCCGACAAGTCTTCCGAAACACCTAGAGATTGTAACCGCGTTCGTCGTGCTGGGAGATATCAAGGCCTTGAGTCTCTTCCTCTTCCGTGACCCGCAACCCAATCATCAGATCCACTACTTTAAGGATGATGAAACTCATCACCACGCTATAGACGATAGTAGCACCGACACCGAAGGCTTGACTCATCACCTGAGCGCCGATATCTAAATCTACCTTGGACCCACCCAAGCTTGATGCCGCAAATACCCCGGTAAGCAATGCACCCACAATACCCGCAATACCGTGAACACCGAACACATCAAGCGAATCGTCATAACCCAAGGCGCGTTTGAGTTTAGTGGAGGCCAAGAAGGCGAATACCGTACCAACTGAACCGATGGCTATGGCACCCATGGGCCCGACAAAACCAGCGGCTGGGGTAATTGCGACTAACCCCGCAACGGCGCCAGTAACAATACCAAGCACACTCGGTTTACCGTGGACCATCCACTCTACGAACATCCACGCTAGGGCCGCGCTGGCAGTTGCAATCTGGGTCACAGCCATGGCCATTCCCGCTGTACCGTTGGCAGCTACCGCACTACCCGCGTTAAAACCAAACCAACCTACCCACAACATGGCCGCCCCTACCACAGTCAGACCTAGATTGTGCGGTGGCATGGCAGTGGTCGGGAAACCCTTACGCCGGCCCAACATCAGGGCTGCTACGAGAGCCGCCATTCCTGCGTTGACATGAACCACCGTACCTCCTGCGAAATCTAACACCCCAAGGTCACCCAACAGGCTACCCGCTCCACTCCACACCATATGAGCAACGGGCAGATAGACCAGGGTTAGCCATGCACCCATGAACCACAACAACGCAGAGAACTTCATCCTTTCAGCAAAAGCACCGACAATTAGGGCAGGGGTAATAATGGCGAAGGTCATCTGGTACATCATGAATACCGTTTCGGGAATAGCATTCGACACGGTCGTATCTGGCTGCCACAAGCTCCCTACCTCTATTCCTCGCAAAAAGACCTTGGCTAAGCTTCCGATAATGGCATTGAGGTTAATCTCTCCCTTGACCATCCCGGTAGTATCGAAGGCTACGCTGTAACCATAAATCGCCCACAACACTGTCACCAAACAGGTAATGGCAAAACATTGCATCAACACCGACAACATATTCTTGGTACGCACCAAACCACCATAAAACAGGGCGAGCCCAGGAATGGTCATGAACAATACGAACGCCGTAGAGGTGAGCATCCAGGCGGTATCACCGCTATTAAGGATTGGTGCGGGTGCCGGCGGGACATCGGCAGCGGTTGCCAGCAGTGGCACAGCAGTGAGCAGAAAGATACCCAGTGTCTGCAAACCCGTTTTGTGGTCACGTTGTGTCATGGTCGTTCTTCTCCAAAAGCTTATAGGGCGTCCGGACCGTGTTCACCGGTACGGATACGTACGGCCTGTTCTAGGTCATAGACGAAGATCTTGCCATCGCCAATCTTGCCGGTCGAGGCGGATTTCAGAATTGCCTCAATCACCTTTTCTGACATCTCGGCCGGGACCGCGACCTCAATCTTTACCTTGGGCAGGAAATCGACCACATACTCTGCCCCACGATATAACTCGGTATGCCCTTTTTGGCGACCGAAGCCCTTGACCTCGGTGACCGTAATCCCCTGGACTCCTACCTCGGAAAGACCTTCACGAACATCGTCCAGCTTGAAAGGCTTGATGATCGCAGTGACCATCTTCATAGGTTAACTCCTCTGTTAAATTCAATTTGGCAAAAGTTTTGTCCAACCCTCATAAGAATCTCATCTGATCACTCATCTCCCGTTAGAAAGTCTTAGAGACGGTCAGCACCGCACGACCACCACACAAATCCTTCTGGCCCTGGAACGCGAGACATTTATCCTTATTCAGACTAGTATCGAAATAGGCCAGTTCCAGACCGACGCCAGCAATCTGCTTCGAGATCCCTAATTTCCACTCTGAGTAATTCTTAGGTATGTATCCAGGGGTGGTGGTGATATCAACAAAGGTCTGGGGGAGTCCGCTATTTTTATCTGCCTTTAGCCACTGTTCACCAATATGGGCATTCAACGCGAAATCCGCAGGCAACGGTACATCTAAGGCTGCCATAAGGTAGGTACCACTCTTAGCATTTCCAAAGAAATCTGGGCTATAGGCAAGCGAACCAGTTACTTTGGCAGAACCAAAATCGTAAACCAGGGTAGGCAATATTTCCCAAAAGCCATACTTGGATGTGCCGTTGACATTAGAACCTGGATAACTGTAATAAGTAGCGCTGACATCCCAGGTAACGGTATCGCTAATCTTTCCGCCATAACCCATACCGATATCTACTTCCATATTAGCGCCGTCTTCATAAGCAGAGGGGTTATCCTTAGACTTAAAATCAATATTAGAGCCCCATAAGCCAGCATGGAAGCCATTTGCATGGGTATAGGTGAGGCCACCTTGAATGGCTGGTTTCTCCTGCGTCTGGGAGAGACCGCGAAAGATATAATCGCTAGTGAGCGCCAGACTGCCGGTAATGGGTGATGGAGGGGTGGCGTCTCCTGCAATCACTAGAGCAGAACTAGCAAGCAGGCTGCCGGTTAAAAGAGTCTTGGTCACGAACTTCATTGGGGATGCACTCCTAAATGGTGAACAGATTAATTTACCGAAACGTTTTGATTCTCGCCACACAAGCAAGCACACTTAAATGCTTTTTCGGTAGCTATTGCTAAAAGACTCCCGTAACCAAACCAACACTGATCCACCGAACCATTGCCCTACCTCACTAGCACGGACTGTGCCAACCTCTCTCTGTGCGAATCGCAACGGGATGTCTTGCACTTCCGCAACGGATATAAAAGGGACTCTCCAAAGTGGTTCGATGTGGGGAGAGGGTGCGCTTTTTTGGTGCGCGGGTGGTGATCTCCGTACTCAAGTGATTGGCGTACACTAGGCACTATCCCACAAACCTTAAGATGAGACCTACCACCGTGTTCGACCCAAAGATCCTCGACGAACTAACCGCACGCTTGAGCAGCTTGCTCCCCGCAGGGGCGTTAGAGTTTCAGCGTGATGTGGAGAAAAATCTACGTGCCGCGCTATCTTCCGCCTTTGCGCGGTTGGATCTGGTCACCCGTGAGGAATTCGAGGTACAGAAGGCATTGCTGGAGCGTACCCAGGACCGACTGACGGCTCTGGAGCGTCAAATGGAGTCATTGATGGCCCGAAAGTCCGAGAACTCTCCTACGCTGACCGATGGCACGAAGGATCGACTGTGACTCGTCCGCACGCCATCCCCCTCCTTTCTCCCTAAGATCCCTGCCATGTCTCGCAGGGAAGCGCTTCCACCGACAATGGCTCTACAACTTGCTGTGGTCTATAGCCGTGCCCGGGTGGGGGTCGATGCCCCCTTGGTGACTGTCGAGGTCCACCTATCCGGTGGGCTACCCGGGTTATCCATTGTTGGATTACCCGAAACGGCGGTAAAGGAGGCCAAGGACCGAGTACGGAGCGCCCTGCTCAATGCCCACTACGAATTCCCCCAGGCACGTATCACCTTCAACCTTGCCCCTGCCGATCTACCCAAGGAGGGCGGACGCTTTGACCTGCCCATGGCGGTGGGGATGCTCGTTGCCTCCGGCCAGATCCCCGCCCGCATGTTGCCGGAACTAGAGTTGATTGGAGAGTTAGCACTGGGTGGGGAATTACGACCGGTACGTGGGGTACTGCCGGCAGCACTAGCGGCCCGTACCGCTGGACGGGCACTGGTGGTACCGGCAGGTAACGCCGCCGAGGCCTCCCTGGCACGAGGACTTACCGTATTACCGGTACATCACTTATTGGAACTGTGCGCCCACCTTACCGGCGTCACACCATTATCCCCTTACGTTGGTGGGCCACCCTCTCAACCTGCTCCCCTCGCGGAAGACCTTTCTGACGTACGCGGTCAACACCACGCTCGCCGCGCCTTGGAAGTAGCCGCAGCGGGTGGTCATTCGTTGCTCCTCATTGGCCCCCCCGGTACCGGCAAGACGATGCTGGCGAGCCGATTACCGGGCATCCTACCTGTTCTGACCGAAGACGAGGCGTTGGCAGTGGCCACAGTGGCTTCGATCAGCGAGAGCGGTTTCAATCTTGCCACCTGGGGTCATCGCCCATTCCGTTCTCCTCACCACACTGCTTCCGGGGTAGCCTTAGTGGGGGGCGGAGCCAATCCTCGGCCTGGTGAGATCTCGCTGGCCCACCATGGAGTTTTATTTCTGGACGAACTCCCCGAATTCGATCGCCGTGTCCTGGAGGTTTTGCGCCAACCGCTAGAGTCAGGACGTATCACTATCTCGCGGGCGGCACGTCAAGCGGATCTCCCGGCCCATTTCCAGCTCGTGGCGGCGATGAATCCTTGCCCCTGTGGCTACCTTGGCGACCCGCATGGGCGTTGTCACTGTAGTGCCGATGCCGTGGCTCACTATCGGGCGCGTGTATCGGGACCATTGTTGGACCGCATCGACCTCCATATCGAGGTTGGTCCCCCGCCGCGCGACGCCTTGCGCATCGGCACCCCCTCCGATGGCGAAACCAGTGCCATGGTACGTGGTCGAGTCGAGGCCGCACGTATCCACATGATGGAGCGTGGAGGTTGCATCAATGCTGAACTACGGGGATCGCAACTGGAGCAAGTCGTGCGTTTGGCCGAGGTCGACCACAACCTTCTGGAAGATGCCGTGGAACATCTTGGTCTTTCCGCCCGTGCCTACCATCGCATCTTACGAGTTGCCCGCACCATTGCCGACCTAGCAGGTAGCACCAGCATTGTCACTGCTCATCTAGCCGAGGCCATCAGTTACCGTCGTCTCGACCGCAGGATACGTTAAACGGTTACAATTTCTCTATTACGACCAACGAAAAAACGTGTCCATCGTAGAGAAATAGAAAACCCAAGTTGCCACCTATGCTGTGAGAAACGAAAAAGCCCCTCTCTCGGAGGGAGAAGGGGAGAAAAGTACGCTAGGTAGCAATTTGAATTAGAAATAGCTAATTCATCCGTTGCACTTCAAGGTTGAATCCGTCTCCCTTCATACATTTTCTTGGAAACTTTGATGAGCAAGATCGTCGAGGTACGACTGCCGGATATCGGCAACTTCAAAGACGTAGACGTGATTGAGGTTTTAGTGAGTCCAGGGGACTCGGTTCAGAAAGAGACCTCCCTCGTAACGCTAGAAAGCGATAAGGCCACCATGGAGGTCCCCTCTCCTCACGCTGGCGTCGTAAAAGAGGTACGAGTAAAAACGGGTAGTAAGATTTCCAAAGGTGAGCTAATCCTCACCCTGGTCTTGGAAGAGGTCCTAGCCGGACCCATCGCTCAACCCAAGGCATCGTCCCCCCCGGTCAAACCTAGCCTTTTGGAACCACAGTTTACCGTGTCATCCACTGCCTCCCCTCCACACCCAGCACGCGCATCAACCGCCGCTACTAATACTGACCTGCAAGCTCAAGTCCTAGTTTTGGGGGCCGGGCCGGGGGGCTACACCGCTGCCTTCCGCGCCGCCGACTTGGGATTACAGGTGATTTTGGTAGAACGCTATCCAACCCTCGGCGGAGTGTGCCTGAATGTGGGTTGTATCCCCTCCAAGGCGCTGCTCCACGTTGCCAAGGTCATCAATGACGCCGCCGCCCTGGCGGCTCATGGGGTGACCTTCAATCGACCGACCCTTGACCTACCAAAACTACGAACCTGGAAGGAATCGGTGGTGAGCAAGCTCACCAAAGGTCTGGCGGGATTGGCAAAACAGCGCAAGGTACAGGTCGTACAGGGTAATGGACGATTTATTGCTCCCCACCGACTCGAAGTAGACGGTCCTTCGGGCCGACGCTCGATTACCTTTCAACACGCCATTATCGCGGCAGGTTCGGCCTCCGTGCGCCTACCAGGGATCCCCTACGACGATCTAAGGGTCATCGATGCCACTGGCGCATTGGCGTTGCCCGATATTCCCGCCGAGTTATTGGTCATTGGCGGTGGCATCATCGGCCTAGAGATGGCCAACGTCTACGCTGCCCTAGGTTCCCGGGTCACCGTCGTCGAGCTAACTCCGGGACTCATCCCCGGTTGCGACGCTGACTTGGTACGCCCCCTGCAGCAACGTATTGAGCCATATACCACTATCCATTTGAATACCAAGGTTACGCGTGTTGACGCTAACCCCGCAGGTCTTACCGCTCACCTTGCTGGCCCCAAGGGAACCTTTAGCGCACGCTTTGACCGTATTCTGGTGGCGGTTGGTCGCCGCCCCAACGGCATGTCCCTCGGTGCCGATGCCGCTGGCGTACAAGTAGACGAACGTAGCTTTATTCCCGTAGATCGTCAACAACGCACCAATGTCCCTCACATCTATGCCATCGGTGATGTAGTAGGCAATCCCATGCTTGCTCACAAGGCATCCCACGAAGGTAGGGTAGCAGCCGAGGTCATTGCCAACCATAAAACCGCTTTCGATGCCCGAGTTATTCCCAGCGTCGCCTACACCGACCCGGAAGTTGCCTGGGTAGGCCTGAGCGAAACCGAGGCCAAACAAAAGGGCATCGCCTACGAAAAAGGAAGCTTTCCCTGGGTAGCTTCCGGTCGATCCTTATCCTTGGGTCGAAAAGAAGGCCTGACTAAACTTCTCTTTGACCCCACCACCAAGCGGCTGCTGGGAGCAGGAATAGTCGGTCCTGGGGCTGGAGAATTGATTTCCGAGGCCGCACTCGCCATCGAAATGGGGGCCGATGCCAGTGATATCGCACTGACGATTCACCCCCATCCCTCATTGTCCGAAACCGTCGCCTTTTCCGCCGAGGCTTTCGAGGGCACCCTCACGGACCTCTATCTACCCAAAAAATATCAGCGACCATAGATTCAGGCCTTGGTCAACATTCTTGCTACCCCGAAGGGGTTACGTCATTTAGCCCAGGGTTGCAACGTAGCTACTGGGGAAAAATCGCAACCCTGATTTCTCTGTTGATGCTGTAGGTGAGGATTATAAAAATGCAACAATATCAGAAAGACTTTATCGATCTATCCATCAAGCGCGGTGTATTACGCTTTGGTGATTTTACACTCAAGTCAGGGCGACGTAGTCCGTATTTCTTTAACACCGGTATGTTTAGTAGCGGTGAAAGTATCATGCGGCTGGGAGAGGCCTATGCCCAGGCAATTATCGCAAGCCGCGTAGAATTTGATATGTTATTCGGATTGGCCTACAAAGGTATCCCTTTAGTAGTTGCGACCGCTATTGCCCTTGCGACGCAACATGGCCGCGACCAGCCCCTTGCTTTTAATCGCAAGGAGGTCAAGGATCACGGAGAGGGAGGAACGATCGTGGGGGCGCCGTTAAAAGGACGGGTACTGGTATTAGATGACGTTATCTCGGCCGGGACCTCAATCCGAGAATCAGCAGCCCTAATCCGCGCGGCGGGTGCGGTGGGTGCCGGGATGATTATCTCACTTGACCGCCAAGAACGCGGTAGTGGTACCATCTCAGCGGTTGCCCAAGTGGAACATGAATTAGGCATACCCGTCTATAGTATTATCCGTCTGGATCATCTCGCCCATTATCTGGAGGAACGGCCAGAGATGTCATCGGTATTGGCCGCAATTCGAGCCTACCAGGCACTCTACCGGGCATAAACGCTGCTTGGTCGATAACCGACACGTCCCAGTGCTCTGGATTCCGGCATTCTCTACTGGGATAACGACCAAACGGATTAATTAGGTAGCGACTTGAATTTTGTAAGAAAACTAAAAACTAGATGAAAATCGCCCTTCTTTCTCGCAGGCCAGAGCTATATTCGACTCGCAGATTGGTAGAAGTAGCGCAAACGCGGGGGCACGAGATCCAGGTCGTTGACACCTTACGTTGTTATATGAATGTCTCCGTCGGTCCGCCGCTCGTTCATTACCAAGGGGAGGGGCTGAAAGACTTCGATGCGGTGATTCCCCGCATTGGAACCTCGATTACGGCCTACGGGACGGCGGTGGTGCGTCAATTCGAGAGAATGGGCGTCTATTCGCTCAATTCTTCGGCCGCGATTGCCCTTGCCCGCGATAAACTGCGCACACTCCAAACTTTGGCCGAGGCAGGAATCGCCCTACCGCAGACCGGATTCGCCGATTCCCAAGAAGACGTAGCTAATTTAATTACCTTGGTGGGTGGTGCGCCCTTGGTAGTAAAACTGCTGGAAGGAACGCAAGGGATCGGGGTCGTACTTGCTGAAACTCATCAAGCAGCGACCAGTGTCATTGAGGCGTTTTACGGGCTACGAGCCAATGTTCTGGTCCAAGAATTCATCGGAGAGGCCGCTGGCGCCGATATCCGTTGTTTTGTCGTGGGCGGACAGGTAATCGCTAGCATAAAGCGTCAGGCCACCGCCGGGGATTTCCGTTCTAATTTGCATCGCGGTGGTACGGCAAGCCCCATACAGATCACCGCCCAAGAACGAACCATGGCAGTGGAGGCAACTCGGATCATCGGACTTGACGTGGCGGGGGTTGATCTTCTGCGTTCACGCAACGGCCCAGTAGTAATGGAGGTCAACGCCTCCCCAGGCCTAGAAGGAATTGAAACCACCACCAACGAAGATGTGGCGGGCACCATCCTCGATTATCTGGAACGACGGCTATCCATTTAAGCCGAAATGGCGAGTCGAGACACGGGGCAGAAAACCGCCATCGATCGACTAATCCGCACCACCGGTCGCGCGGTAATCGCCACCAGCGGCGAGGGGCAAATGGCCCTAGAAGGGTATAAAGAGCATGGCGTCTTTACTTTTAGTCTGTTGGAAGGATTGGACGGCAGCGTGGATACCAACCACACCGGACAGGTAACCCTTCTCGATTTGGCGACCCACGTCTCCAAGCGCGTACCGGAAATTACCCAGAAGCGTTGGCGTTACGAACAATTTCCTATGCTCGGTCTTAAGGGAATAGATTTTCCATTGGGGCTGGTAAAGACGAGGCGATGAGTGAAATGGCAGACAGATTGTCCCTCCGGTTACCAATGTAAAGTTACCTCGGCTCGATAAGAACCAATTCCCTATTCAGGAGGATGTCGTGACCACATTACTTTTAGAGTTACCGGAAACTATTCTTTCCTCCCTGCGGCGTAGCCCGGAGGAAATACTGCGAGAGATGCGTCTGACATCCGCTGCTATGTGGTATACCCAGGGATATATTTCTCAGGAAATGGCTGCTGCGTTTGCTGGTCTGGACCGTACAGATTTCCTGCTGGCCTTGGCCCGTATGGGAATTGATTCATTTCGGGTTGATTTCGAGGACCTGGATCGTGAGTTGTCCCGTGGATGAAACGGCGATAATCGACGCTTCTCCCCTCATCTTTCTGGGAAGGGCTGGATATTTGGAATTGTTATGCGACATTGCTGTCCGTTATCTGGTACCCGAAACTGTGATGGAAGAAATTCAACGACGTGGCCAGACCGATGAAACTGTCCGTGCTGTGGCGAAGGCTTCATGGATAGAAATTATCCCCGCTCCCATCATCCCAGAAACAGTCTTGGCATGGAGCCTTGGGCCAGGAGAATCCACGGTTCTGGCCTTGGCAATAGCATTGCGAGAAAAATCTACCGTGGTGGTGATCGACGATCTTGCCGCACGCCAATATGCCTCCGTACAGGGCTTATCCTTACGAGGCACCTTGGGCATTGTTCTAAACGCTAAAAGTAAAGGCCGGATACCTTTAGCCAGACCGGTCATGGAAACATTGGTTTTAAAAGGGATGTATCTGTCGAGAACCATCCTCGATAAGGCTTTGGAACGTGTAGGAGAGTGAATTAGAACGCTCAAAACTAGAAGAATCTCTCGACGCTCCTTGGCATCTCTCTTCCTCCCCTATTCCCACGAGGATGAGAAATTGGTGGAGGAGCTACGAAAGCACCTGCAAGGATTTGGGCGGTTCGGACTAATTACGTCTTGGTATGACCGTAGTATCAATGCCGATGCGGCCTGGGACGACGAGATTAGAAAGAATCTGGAGCAGGCTAATCTGCATCAGCACCGATTTCGTGAATTCCGAATACATCCACAAAGTGGAACTGAATTCGGGAGACTGTGTCATCTCCAAGAATTATAATACAGCTAACAATGACGGTAGGGAACTTTGTGAATAAAAAATTTGCCGCAATATCTTCTCAGAGGCAAAAGGGACATTTATGGAGAATATAAAGAACTCATAAGCTTGATCACAAAAGTACTCCAGACACGAAGCGAGGGAATTGGCTTTAATGCGGCGTGTCGAGTTTTTGGGATAGCCCATTACATCGTTCCCACGCTCCGCGTGGGAATGATATAACTACTTTTTCTAAGAGAGATTCCCTTAACTTAATGGCAGTGAAGGCGTTGCCCTAGGTTGATATGCCGACACGCCGTTGGCGTGTCTAAAAGAATTACGACACTCTCCCTGAGCAACTTTACGCTGGTGGCCGAGGTTTTCGGTCAGGCACTAAATAACTAACGGGGAACCTGACGCCGTTTGGCAAAGTCGATCGCGTCATTGACTATTCTTACTATCAAAGCATGCATTTCCTCCCACTCTCTGTCGGTAATATTAGACGCCATATCTACATTGTGGCGAATATAACGTGGGGGTAAATGGTTCAAGGCGATGCAGGCAATATCTTCCATAAGCTCTTGGTCTGCCACCTCGTCACGTTCTCTCATGACGATTTGGATCCGCTCGAGAACCACTTGTTCGTAGTAGTTGTGGATTGAACTAAACATCGCAAACCTCTCGTATCTTTAGGCTTTGCAATAAGGAACCGAATCATCATCTCAGGCTCGTTTATTGACAAATCCGGTCCCGTGATTTTTGTGAATTTCGCCCAACAACATCCTGTCACTGATTGCTAAATGGGTGTAGCACAGGTGTTCAGTAAACTTACCCGCACTTAGATTCTCCGCAACTCAGACAGGTAAGACAACCATCCATTACGATCATAGCCTTGGTCTGACATTTAGGACAGAGCTGGGCGCTGGGGGGAAAGGTAGCGTCGTTGTCAGCGGTTGCCGTGGCGTTCGACTTGGTAGCGGCATCGTATTCGGCACGCTTTTTGGCAATAAATTCTCGCTGTTGCTCATCCAATCCATCGCCCTTGATAAGACCAATGGAACGTAGATGAGATTCGATAACATCTCCCAATTCTGCTACCAGTGAGGGCATGTACTTCCCGCCCCGTTTGAAATAACCACCCTTGGGATCAAAAACCGAGCGCAGTTCCTCGACTAGAAAGGTAAGATCCCCCCCCTTACGAAATACCGAAGAGATGATCCGAGTCAACGCCACGATCCATTGGAAATGGTCCATATTCTTCGAGTTGATAAAGATCTCAAAGGGCTGGCGTTGTTCGTGGGAGGTACCCTCATTGAGGACAATGTCATTGACGGTAACGTACAAGGAATGCTCCGAGAGGGGGGTGCGAATCTTGTAGGTAGCACCCAACAAAACACCAGGCCGCTCGACATTCTCATGCATCTTCATCGGAGGTTCGGGTACTGGTACGGCGGGTACTGGTGCCACTTCCTCTTCTTTTACTACGCTGTATTTGACGATCTTTTTGTCAATATGGATAGCCATGGGGCAGCTCTTAAAGGACATCAGCCAGAGAATAAAACCCAAGTTGCCACCTAGCGTGATTTTCTCCCTTCTCCCTTCGGGAAAGAGGCTTTTTATTTTTCACCGCATAGGTAGCAACCTGGATTAATTAACCTAACCCAAGTTGCCAGCTATTCAAAATTCGGGATCGCATCCAATCGTCCCCCCTCAATCCCCCCGTAAACGGGGGGAGGTCTGCGGTCTACTCCCTCCCCGTTTACGGGGAGGGCTGGGGAGGGGGCAAGTAGGTGGCAACTTGGGTTAACCTACCACTTTCCGTAATAGCCTTCCTTGAGCGCATCGTAGAGATTGGCAGCCGAATGAGTTTCACCGTCGTACTCGATCTCTTCGTTACCTTTAGCCTCGACCACAGTACCATCCTCTAAAACAAAATGGTAGATGGTAGCCGCCAAGTCTTTTTCTTTGACGAGTACTCCTTGAAAAGCCTCGGGGTTGTAGCGGAAGGTGGTACATCCCTTAAGTCCCTGTCGATAGGCATAGAGATAAACGTCCTTGAATTTCTCAAAGGGAAAATCAGTGGGAACGTTGATCGTCTTGGAGATTGACGAGTCTATCCAACGTTGGGCCGCAGCTTGGACATCAACATGCTCACTGGGAGCAATTTCATCGGCGGTGGTGAAATAATCCGGGAGTTGATACTCTGCATCCTCCGCATAAGGCATTGCCTTGGAATTAATAAGGGCACGGTAGGCTAATAATTCAAAAGAATAGACATCCACCTTTTCCTTGCTCTTCTTGCCTTCGCGGATCACATTACGTGCGTAGTGGTGGGCAAAACTTGGTTCAATGCCGTTGCTGGCATTGTTGGCAAGCGACAGTGAGATCGTTCCGGTAGGGGCGATAGAGGTATGGTGGGTAAAGCGGCAACCAATCTGCGCCAGATCCTCTATCAATTCCGGGTCCACCTCACGTAGACGCTGCATATAACGGCTATAGCGGGCATGTAGGACCTTACCCATAACACTATCGCCGATCTGATAACCATCATTGACCATTTCAGGACGGTGGCGCAGCATTTCCTTTGTCACCACAAAATCTTCCGTCATAATCGGGGCCGGTCCTTTCTCGTGGGCCAATTCCAAACCGGCACGCCAACCAGTCAGGGCCATTTCCCGGGTGACCTCTTCGGTGAATTCCAGAGATTCAGGGCTACCATAGCGAAGGCGCAGTAGGGTAAGAGTAGACCCCAGCCCGAGATATCCCATACCGTGTCGACGTTTATGTAAGATCTCCGCACGCTGTCCAGGGAGTGGCAGGCCGTTAATCTCTACGACGTTGTCCAACAGACGGGTAAAAATGGAAACTACCTTCCGATATTGTTCCCAGTCAAAAGCCGCACGGTCCGTAAACGGGTGGAGAACAAATTTGGTGAGGTCAATCGAGCCGAGCAGGCAACTACCATAAGGCGGCAGACCTTGTTCGCCACATTGCCCGGTCGCAATGCCATTAAAAAGAACGGAATTGTGGTCTGGTTGGGTAGTATCGTAAACCGCCTGACGCCCCACGTAGGTAATTGTCTCGACCCGTGCGCTAAATCGTTGCCCCTGACCCGGAGATTGACCCTTAATCCACGTATGATAAGTCTCAACTTTGTCCGTGGACAGGAAACCGATCTCGCTCATGAAGCGATCACGGGATTCGTCATCGATCTGTAATTCATAATTGGCGCGCCCAGAAGAGTACTGCTGTCCATCTCTGCTATCTGGGAACTGGCACCCTTCCGTGCTATGGAGGTGTGCGATGCGTGCCAAGATCCCGAAATTGGCGAGTAGCATCTGGATATCTTGCAGCAGACCCTTTTCACGGGATGCAAGACGCACAGAACAGGTCAATGATTCATCAGCAATCTCAACCGTTCCATCGATCTGGAATAACCCACGGAGATATCCTTTCGCGCATTCTTCGGTACCACGCCAAACAACCTCAGGCACCTGGAATTTATGCTCTTTGGTGAGGCCGTAATGCTGAAGATAGCGGGCCAATAGCACCGATTTAATCAAGACGTGATTACGTTCTTCAACGCCAATCGGCCGCCCTTGATAATCGCAACCGATAAAGTGGCCCGCTCCAGTAATCAGGAAGTTGACGTAATTGGCAACATCAGCGGCCAGAGCTTGCCCTTCGCCCCAGAGATTGACATAGGTAATTGGCTCGTGGCGCTTACTCTCGGTAAAGTGACCGTTACCGGTGAGGAGGCCAACCAGAATGCCAAGTTCCAAGGTTCCCTGATTACCAAACTGCCCTTTGCCCGACTGGATCAGGATCTCGTCACCGGGTTGCAGCTCTTGGAGTTTGATCTTGCCACGTTGGGTATAGAAATCATGCCACGCGGTGGCCTTAATCTCGTAACCCTCATGGGTGGTAACACGATAAACATCGGCCGCACCTGCGGTCATAAAAGCGGGTTTGGCCGGACGAATGGCGACACCACATACGGATTGCGCCAAGGTGCGGGTATCGACTGTTACCTCTAGTGGCGCGGCACTTGCGTACAACTCGCCAATTGGGATCATTCCGTACTGAGTGTGGAGGCGAGTATCCGCAGTGACGCACGGATTCGTTGCCCGGATACTCTCACACCACCAATTGTTATTCATCTCATTGTACTGGTCGATGAGAATGAACCCCGGTTCGGCGTAGTCGTAGGTAGAGGCCATGATGAGATCCCATAGCTTCCTTGCAGGGATGATGCGATAAACCTTGCAGGCTACCCGTCCCGCAATGTCGGTAATATAACCAGTGGTATCGGGCCAGGGACGCCACACCACCTTGGTGGGGTCCTGAAGGTCGGGGGCATCTGAGGGAGTTTCCTTGGCGCTGATAGGGAAGGCAAGCTTCCAAGAACCATTGGCAACTACTGCTTCCATGAACTCTTTAGTGATGAGCAAGGACAGATTGAACTGACGCAGCCGCCCTGCCTCGCGCTTGGCACGGATGAAATCCATGACATCGGGATGGCCCACGTCGAAGGTCGCCATTTGAGCGCCCCGTCGCCCTCCTGCGGAGGACACCGTGAAGCACATCTTGTCGTAGATATCCATGAAGGACAGCGGGCCGGAGGTATAGGATCCCGCCCCGGAGACGTAGGCCCCACGCGGACGTAGCGTAGAAAACTCGTAACCGGTGCCCGATCCGGCCTTGAGTGTAAGCCCCGCTTCATGGACCTTGGCGAGGATGTCATCCATGGAGTCGTGGATGGTGCCCGATACCGTACAGTTGATCGTGGAGGTAGCGGGTTTGTGTTCCAAAGCACCGGCGTTGGAGATAATGCGCCCGGCCGGGATCGCACCGTGACAGAGTGCCCATAGGAACTTCTCAAACCACTCCTCACGCTTCTCCGGGGTCAGCTCTACCCCAGCCAGCGCCTTTGCTACCCGTTTGAAGGTATCGTCCATACTCCGGTCGATAAGCGTTCCATCTTTGGTCTTGAGTCGGTACTTTTTGTCCCAGATGTCCATGGAGGCATTCTGGAACGGGATATCGGTAACAGCATTGGGTACAGCTTTGAGGTGAGCGGACTTCATGAGGTTGGCGCCTTCCAGGATCCTAGGAGTCTTGTTAAAAGAAAGGTAATGGCTAGCGGGCCATCTCACGGAGATACGTCATAAACACTTGTTTTTTCTCGACCATGGAAAAGAACTCAGCGAGGTGAGGCGGTTACTTGGTATGGTGGCGTGGTTGAGTCGAGCTGTCCGGTTATCAAACCACGCAGTATGAGACACAACATATTGTGCCTGCTGGGTGGGACAATAAATCACTCACGACGCCACTGTCAACACCATTACTAGAGTGATACTCTACTATTATCAATACGTTGTGACGAGTAACAGGAAATCGACGGGATAGAGGAATCATCCTTGCATCGCTCTCGATGCCACAATATGTTGTGTTCTCATCCTCTTACAATCTTACCTATCATCCTCCATGGGCTGTGACTGTTCACTTCGGTACATCCACGACAATCCCTAGAGGTAGGTAGAAAACACCGGAAGAATCAAAATTCGGTTCACTGCAGTTGGATCATTTATGATGATCCCCCCTCCTCGAACCATTGTACGATTTTACCACACTGCGTCGGTGGATTTTCTGGATCTGGAAGCCTTGGCCGGAATTCTCAGCGGGTTATCGTGAATGTACTAACAAGCCCATGGTTACTCACGGAAAACCATACTACCGGAAGGTAGCGTAAAACGGTTACTCAATATGTGGCAAAATGGTTTCCCTTATAATGGACAGGATGTTCCTTCACCGTAGTCCCAGCAGAGGGGAATTTGATATATTGCTTATTTCCCAAATCATTGGAATTGTCACGATAGCAATCGTACAGACTATTTCCTTAGCAATTCAGTTCAACGATAAGCTATATTTTATCTGATCACCGATATGGCTCTACTCGTTATGGTGCGTGACTATGAGTAAAAATACTAAGAGCGCCAACCTGGTCGAGGACCTGGGGATAAACGCAAAGCAGCGCGCCGAGATCCTTGATAATACCAGATGGGCTCATGATTTCTCTTGGTCAGAGATTGAGTCGCTCGCCTCATATCTACGACTCACCCACGTATCTAAAGATGCCATCTTTATAAAAGAAGGTTCAGGCGAACGTTTGTTAGCCATTATTATTAGTGGTTCCGTCATAATCTACAAAGAAGACCCGGCCAGCCACCCACAAATAATTGCAACGCTTGGTCCCGGTCAAACGATTGGGGAAATGTCTATGATCGACGGTAATCACTGCTCGGCAACGGTGGTAGCCGCCGAGGACCTGACACTGCTCACCATGTCCAAGGTTTCGCTGAATATGCTCATCAACGAAAAACCAACCCTCGCGGTAAAATTTGTTCTAAAACTCTCACGGATCTTAAGCCAGCGACTCCGCCTGACCAGTAGCAATCTAGTGGATCTATTTTCATAAGAATTATGATTCCGCGCACTTTCTCGGCACAGTTATCGATTAACACCACGCCACAAAACTCCCCAAGTGCGATCGAGGATTACACTATTATAATAGCGATCTCTTTCTGGAAAGCTAAGAAACGTCAAGAACCTCTCGACCCTTCGGGATCGAGGAGTTTCCGCCCGAGGTTCTAAGAATCTAAAGAGCAAAAGTGTGATGAACCCACCCTATAGCAGAGAATTAGCTGTGGAAGCATTGAGAAACGTTTCTGGCCAGTTCTCCGAGAAAGTAAGCAATTTCTCCAAGGAGAACACAGTTGCCAATGACGCAAAAGAGCTTAGAAGATACCAGAGGTACTCTTGTAATCTCCCCGCGAAAATCACAATAGGAAACATCGAGCTTGAGGGGGTAGCGCTGAATGTAGGGTTCAAAGGAATGTTAATTGTTATAAATCACCCCCAGGATATTGACACGGATATTACCGTAAACGTATCTTTCAAACTTCCGTTTATAATTAACGATACAAAGATTCTTTCCAGGGTTCGTTGGAAAGACGAGAGAAATATTGGTGTAGAATTCCTTAGCCTCAAAGAAAAGGAAATCGATGGGTTAAAGCGGTTTATTGACTCAATCTTAGATATTGAAGAGCATCACGATATACAAGAAATTCAGTCTCGCGTTGCCATTAACGCCCTTATTGAAACCACCTTAAGCAAACTATCTCTTGAAAGGCAATTGGGAGTTGCCCTTGAGATCATCCTAACAGTTCCCTGGTTCTCATCTGAGCATAAGGGGGCAGTATTCCTGTTTGAGAAAAACACGCAAGTTTTGAAGATGAAAACCGGCATAAATATGCCAGAGCTAAAAGCTCTGTGCAGTACCGTTGCTATTGGCCAATGTCTATGTGGTCGCGCTGGAGAACTGAAGAAAATTATCTTCCGCAACTCCTTAGATAAAGAACATACTATCACCTATGACGGCATGAAACGCCAAGGTTGTTATTGTGTTCCGTTCTTAGAAAATTCAGAACTTATTGGCGTGCTAAATATTTACGTCTCTGGCGAGCATGCCAAGAATAAGGATGAGGAGAGTTTTCTTCTGGCATCTGCGGCAATCATTGCTGACCTTATCAAATTCAGAAGAACTGAGGAGAGCCTTAATAAGACCGGTTACTTTCAGAGAAGTTGTTGTACAACATCGCGGTAGATTGCCAAAACGAAGCTGGCACCGTTGTTTGGGACAGTTCAATCGAAACTTGAGAAATTATCTAGTGATGTTGACTGAATCGATGACGACACTATACGGATAACTGTTTTGACCAATATTTTGGTAGTCAAGACCACGTCTCTGGGTGACTTAGTCCATACTCTGCCGGCAATAACCGATCTCGCCCAGCGAATTCCTGATGTTCGCATTGATTGGGTAGCGGAAGAGGCGTTTACCGACATCCCTACCCTACATCCAGCGATCAGGCGGGTAATACCGGTAGCATTGCGACGCTGGCGCAAAACTCCCTGGCAGTCTGCAACACGGCACGAATTGGGAGCTTTTCTGAGGACCTTGCGGGCAATTGAGTATGATTTGGTGCTGGACTATCAGGGATTGATCAAAAGTGCCGTCATTACGTGTTTGGCATATGGTCGACGCTGGGGATTGAATTGGTACAGCGCGCGCGAGCCGCTAGCAACACTCTGTTATGATCGACGTTGCATGGTAGCATGTGACCAACATGCAGTGACCCGTAATCGGGCATTGGCTGCCTGCGCCCTGGGATACGAATTACCTATCGATCCCCCCAATTACGGGATCGTGCAATCACTCTCCCAACCAATTGGTATGGTGTTATCGGAGCGCTACGTGGTATGTCTGCACGCGACCAGTCGCGCCAGCAAAAATTGGTCCCCGGAGCATTGGATAACCTTGGGCCGAATTTTAACCAAACGTGGTTGGACCTGTCTGTTACCTTGGGGAAATGAGCGTGAGCGTGGCGCTGCCATTACGTTAGCCGGTGAGATTCCCCAGGCTCGCGTATTGCCGGCGCTTACTTTGCGTGAATTGGCGAGTGTTCTCTCGGGTGCGGAGGTAGTTATTGGAATGGACACCGGATTGACCCACCTTGCTGTGGCGCTTGGTCGCCCCACCGTTGCCCTCTATACCGACACGGCACCGAAATTAACCGGGGTGCTCGCTGGACAAATCGGTTGGGCAATAAACTTGGGAGGTCCCGGCCAAATTCCAAATCCGGAACAGGTTGTGGCCGCAATCGATGGGAAACCAATTCTCTTAGGAGAAATCTCGTAATTGTGCATCCCATCCTCCCAACGGGAGGGAATGAGCAATTACGAAAGTTCTACCGGGGATGTTACCATTACGTCCGTATCCATTTACTGTGATATACGGCCATCGTTTCTTTTTCTCCACAAACAGGACATATCACACGATTATGGCGATAACGCTTCATTCCCTGATCACAGTTGCCGCTGAATTGCTGGGGGCGGTACTGAGTGCTGAACAGGGGGCTGACCATACCTTGTCGCGCTATTTCCAGGATCATCCTCGATTCGGCAGCCGGGATCGTCGCATCCTGGCCGATGCCGTATATGGTTGCCTGCGTCGCCTGCGTTCTCTTGGGTATATCTTAGGCCAACCAGAACACCCGAATTGGCGCCTTACCAAGTTCGAGGCCCAAACGCGATTAGCTGCCTGGATACTAAACGAAGGTAATGAAAAACGAGAAGAGATAAATGCCATCCTTGGTGCCGAAATTAATCTACTGCCAGCTAATATTGCGATTAGTCGACCTCCAGCGGTGGCCGCCGATCTGCCTGACTGGCTTTACGATGCCTTAACTTTGGAGCTAGGTACCACCGAGGTTCAGACTCTAGCTGCAGCGTTGGTCCTGCCAGCACTACTAGACCTTCGAGTTAATACCCTGCGCACAAATCGTGGGGAGGTCATTCGTCAATTACAGGAGGCTGGCATTGAGGCTACCCCAACTCCTTTATCTCCAGTTGGGCTACGCCTGCCCGCGCGGACCTCTCTCATGGAAAGTGAACTCTACCGCCAGGGATTGGTAGAGATCCAAGATGAGGGGAGCCAACTTATTGGGCAGCTCCTCGCCCCGCGTCGCCACGAAATAGTGGTGGATTTTTGTGCCGGGGCTGGTGGTAAAACGCTCCATCTCGGGGCATTGATGGCCAATACCGGTACCCTGCACGCCTTTGACCCGGTACCACGTCGCCTCGATCAACTCAGGTCCAGGATTGAACGAGCGGGAATTACCACGGTGCGTAGCGCACGCATTGATAATCTGGCGGCGCCGCCCATTTTGGCTTTGCGTGGAAAAGTCGACCGGGTATTGGTAGATGCCCCCTGCACAGGCACGGGCACCCTGCGCCGTAGCCCAGACATCAAATGGCGCCACCATAACCTCACCCGACTCACCACGGAGCAGAAACAAATTCTTGCTACTGCCGCAACTCTAGTACGTCCCGGCGGACGATTGGTATATGCCACCTGTAGCCTATTGCGCGCCGAGAATGAGGCAATAGTGGAAGATTTCTTGGCTTCCCATCCTGATTTCGTTTTGATCCCTCCCGATACGTCGTTAGCTCGCCTAAATATCCCTCCAGATCTATTGTCCAAAGAGGCGCAGGCCCTACGTCTCTATCCCCATCGTCATGCTACTGACGGTTTCTACGCCGCGTTATTGGCACGTCACAGATAATCCAAGTTGCTACTTGCGGATTCAACCTTGAAGTGCAACAGGTGAACTAGCCAATGGTAACGGGTGATTCAACATCTAATAGCTGCTTTATCCCCAACAGTCGATATCCTGTAAGCGGTTCGATTCGTCCCTTTAATTTCAATGACCCGAGACAATAGGCATCCACCTGGTCAGCAACGTATCGATAGGTTGCTTCGCTGATGATAATGCGAAATGGTTCTTTGTCGAAGTCGTGACCAATGTCACTATAAGATTCCAGACGTTGTGCCAAAATCACTTCGGCACCCACGGTGGTGTACTTGAGACGTTTAGTGCTCCCCAGGCAACCGGCCACTGCCTTACCCGTATGCACCCCGATCCGCATTCCGGCACTTGGCAGACCCGCCGCCCGCCATTCCTCATTCAGTCGCTCCAATTGGTGACCCAAATCAATGGCACAAGCCACCGCATTTAAGGCATCTTGACGAATTCCCTCTTCGTTATGCTTGGGAACCGGGACACCAAAATCTGCCTTAATCCCGTCGCCAAAAAAGTCATCTACTAATCCGCCGTGTTCGGCAATTCGCTCCGACATTGCCTCCATGAAAGTATTAACCCAACTCATCAATGCGTCGGGTTCCATCAGACTGGCCTGCTGGGTATAACCTTTCATGTCGAGAAATAGTGCAGTCATCGTCAGTCGTTGATTACGCGGGCGGCCCTGGATCAAGAATTCATCGCGACGCTCCCAGAGATTCTCAGCCAACAGCGGTGATAGATAATTGGAAAAGAACTGCATCAACTGCCCACGCTCAAGGCGTTCACGCCGTAGCACATAGACGCCCATCCAACTGAGAGAAAATCCCCAGGCGAGTAACGGAGCAATTACCGGTAACCACAAACCATTAGCGGCCAAAATAAAACCAAGGCCGCCAATAGTTGTAATTCCCCCGAGCAGTACCGCCAAGGAGAAAAGGACACCACTGGCAAACGAACCAAGCACTATCCCAACCAGGGCACTAAAAATAATCAGTGTTACGGTCATACTCTCGGGAACTGCCAACAATGGCATGGTTTCCTCTAGACCGTTGCGAATCAGTTGGCTGATCGTATGAGCATGGATCACCACCCCAGGCGTCTTGATATCTGAATCGTCATTGGGGTCGTCCGTAGACGTAGAGAAAAACGAGAACAACGACGCCTCTTTGCCATAGTCACCGACAGGCACGGAGAAATGATCGGTAACACTCTCCAGATGAGGACCAATTAGAACTATTCGATCAGTAAAGCGCGATAATTCGATCTCACCACGCTGGATAGCGCCAAAGGTAACCGTATCAAAACGCGCACTACCGCCTCGATAGTCCAATAGAATCTGATAACCGGCCGCATCAACTCCCCGGTAGCCGCCAGTATTTGGTTCGACCGCTGGAAGCACGGTGTCACCGATCATAATCTGTTGCGGATCCTGTGGCACATTTTTAAGAGTAATCTTTGTCTTCGCAAGATAATCCAATGCTATTCGCAAACCAAATGATGATATTACCCGGTCATCGTTATCTGTCATCATCAACAACCCACGTCGTACCACATTATCGGAATCAAGAACTAGATCATTAAAACCAACCCGTCCGCGTTTCGCCAGAGCAGGATGCGGGGGAATTCCCGGAGATCGACCTTTCGACATCTTTCTTATACCGATGATGCGTGATTCATTGGCGAACAGCGCATCCAATTCCTCACGACCGGGCGGCTCCGGCAAATCGCGATAAAGGTCAATACCCACTACCCGTGGGGCACCTTGAAGAATGGTTTTCAAGACACTCGCTAATGCTTGATCGCTAAATGGCCAGTGTTGCGTGTGAATATCATTCTCGACAATTTCAACAATGACTACCCGTGGATCGGGCTGGCCCCGTGTCGTAAATTTCAACAATTGGTCGTAGGCAACTAATTCAAACCACTGAATTGCCCCCAACCAACGTAGCAGCAATACGGCGACCCAGACCGCACACCAGAGCATAAGTCCACCCCGCCCAATCTTTCCTAGCTTAAACATCTTGGATTATCCGAATCATTAACCAGGTCTCTCACTCATAGCGCAAACGGGTACTCTAGAATTGAGTTACCCAGTTGTGCGGAAGGAATATTAAACTTAACCCAAGTTGCTATCTAGCGCGATTTTCTCCCCTCTCCCGAAGGGATAGGGGCTTTTTCGTTTCTCACCGCATAGGTGGCAACTTGGGTTATTTAGCTCAAGTTGCTACCTAGTGCCTGGCCGAAAATCTCGGTTTTATGTTCTACAACCCGGAGGGTTACTCGCTATTTCATCGTTCCCACGCGGAGCGTGGGAACGATGTATAAAACCGAGGTTTTCGACCAGACACTAGGTAGCAACTTGGATTAAACTTACTTAAGTTGCTAGCTATCCGGGATGGCGTCGATATAAATTATATGCTATTTCGGGTAGGTAGAAACCCGAATTAGAATTGGTAACTCGCCTGAAACAACACCCCGTGATCCTGCAAAGTAGTGGTGGGATGGTCTACCTGACCAAAAGGAACGCCAAAATAGATATTGGCCTGTAATCGTTCATTGGGTTGCCAACGCAAACCGATTCCCGCACTAGCCAGAGATTCATGTTTCTCCGTTTTATCCCAGGTTTGGCCAAGATCGATGAATGGCGCAATTTGCAGCGTCTGCCCACCATGCTCACCATCTCCGAGGGGGGCGCGCAATTCCAGTGAGAGGAGCCAACCATTGTCATGGATCAGCAACCCTTCACGATAACCGCGCACCATATTAGGGCCGGCCATGGAAAAACGCTCAAGCAGTAACAGGGATTCATCGGAAAATCGAGCCAATGCTCGAGTGATCTGCTGATAGCGTCGGTTTTCGCCGAAGCGTCGCGCCCACTGCAACTCCCCCATCCACGAAAAGAATCGGCTATCAGGGGCAGAAGAATTAATTGTAGAACCCAGGGCATCAATCCCCAGGCTAAAGGTCGAGCGGGCAGCCAATACCTGCTCCAGAGAACGCGACAGCCATTCCTGTTCCAGGCGTATCACCGCAACGCTACTCTTTCCATTAGCCTCGCCTGCAAAAAAAGAAAAAGGGTCATCCAACAGGGATGTCTTATTTTCGGCCCATTCGAGCTTTACGCCAAGTTTATTTTCAGCATCTGGACTACGTACCAGAAAATGATATAGACCCACATGGAAACGACGCGATTTCCCCGTGATATCCAGATCTTTAAAATCTGGACTAATCGCTCGCGCATCCACATACTCACCACCGAAAGCAAGCGCAGTGTTACGTCCCCGTAACGGAAAATCGTAGTCAATGGTGGTGTCGTTTACGCCTTGGCTGCGTGCATAACTAACCTGGAGGGCATCTGCGTTACCAGTGATATTAGCAAAACCACCAGTTAGAATAACCTGTTCGCTACCTACATCCGGGGGCCGGTAATTATTCGTTTCGATCTGCCAGTGCCAGAGGGTGGCCTCAGTCACCTCAGCGGCCAGGGTCGCCTCGCCACGACGCAGACCGGGAATTACCTCAACCTTAATCCGTTCGATCAACGGGTCCTGGTGTAAAAGTAATACTCGATCCTGGAGTTGCTGCATATTGAGCACCTCTGTTGGTTCGGGTAAGAGCCCCTGCTCAATAAAACTATTATGTAAACGACGATTACCACTCACCTGTATCCCGCAGACCTGCCCTTCTACCACCTGGAAATGTACTTTGCCATTCGTAATTTCCTGATCGGGGATCCAAGTGCCGGAATTGATATAGCCGTGGTCCACGTAGAATTTGGTCAGGCGATGACGGATGGCCTGGAGTTCTTCCGCAGTGACCGCACGTCCCAGATCGGAACCAATCACCGCCAGCAATTGCTCATCACTGAATACGTGGTTACCCTCAAAGGTAACACTTAGCAAAAGCACCTTTTGGGCATCGGCCAGGTGGGGGGGGTCAGGATTTCCCAAGGTTGGCGGCAAGATCGGTGCCGCGTCGGGCCGCGAATTGGAAAATCCCAGTTCGGTTGATTTGGTCCAGCCACCTCGGAGACCGACATCAGGTCCAATTCCCGGAGTAAGCGAGGCCCCTAAGGTTAGGAGAGGTGCAAGCACCCCTCCCACCAGAATAAACCAGCGCAGAGGGACGCCCCAAAATATCACGGATGAGTCTCCAGCCATTGTGCTATTGCCTTCAAATCTCCCTGAGCCAACAGAGTGCCACGCTGCAAACGATGTTCTGGGGTGTTCTTCTGATCAACTAATTGATTAAGGCACTGAAGTGCGTCGTACCACAGACCTTGCGCCGCATAGGCCGTGGCCTGTTGTATTCGTCCGTGCTGTCGGCAATCGACCGTTCCCCCGTTTCCATCGGTAGTACGAACTACGCTCCCAGCAACAAAGGTATCCGCTGAACGATGGGTGTCATCATTCACCAAAGACACCGACCACTGGTACTCCACATCCGGTTTGAGTTTGATCCCCAATTTGGCCAAATCGATACCCTGAATGCCCGGTCGCGAGGGACTCGGTAGACGTATTTCAAGCACCGGATTCTCTTCGTTAGGGACCGTTATTGCCAGATCCAGTGGAGTATTTACTGCTTGTGAGATAAACCAATAGAGAATTGGTTGGGTCTGGCTGGTCAATCCCGTTTGCGGTGGGACCAAGGCTGACATCAATAGCTGGGTCTTATCTCCACGAGACCCCCCACCAATGCGACGAGCGGGGGCGCCACGATTAGGAGGAGTGAAGGCAATCGCGCCGGAAAATGATTCTACAGTTGGTGATTGGTCCAGATCTTCCGAAGTAGCACCATGAATAGGCACCAATAAAGTCCCGGCCAGTAGAACACCGAGTAGTTGTCGAGTTGGGTGCAACATGATTTTCTCCTAAATGTACAATGCTTTTAGTTAACACAATCTGCTATTCTTCTTCATTTCGATAGAAAGTACCGAGATGATGAATAGGCAACAATTTTGGTTACAGGTCTAGTGCCAATTACCAATAAGTAAGAATGGCGCCCACAAACCTGCATGTCGATAAGGGCCTGCTTTCAACAGCACCATTTGTGCTTGACGTAACGCTTGGGCCTTGGATTGCCGAGAATCGGCTAACTGTTGGTAAAACTCCGCCATTAATCGAGTGGTCGCCTCATCATTGACCAACCACAGGGTAGCCAGGGCACTACGCGCCCCCGCCTTTACCGCCACGCCACCGAGTCCTAAAGCCGCTCGATCATCGCCAACCGCAGTTTGACAGGCACTCATCGTAAGCAATTCCACTGGTTCATCCCGAAACCGAGTCAAACGGATAAAACGTTCCAATTGATCCAGGGTAAGATGTTCGTCATAGGTCAGAATGAAACTCTCTTGTCCTTTTTCCTCAAAATGGCCGTGAGAGGCGAGGTGGATAATATTATAAGTATTGTCGCTCAGGCTGCGATGCATCTTTTCGAGTTCAAAGTTTTTGTTTCTGAGCACTGTGGCGGGAAACAGCTTCTCCAGATTGGCAGTTTCCAGGGCGACATTGGGTAGCGCAGGGAAACCCTGGCGCGCTTCCGTAAGGGCGGTGATTAGGGCAGAGCGCCCCCCTCGCTGGTTAGCGTCGCCCAGGTCGGTAATGCCCAGACCCGGCGAGGTTGCCACTGCAAATCGCTCCAGCAGGTAGTGAGCGCCGTCGTTGAGGGCGGCCAGGGGTAACAAGCGCAGGGCGCCGTCGGGCACAAAGACGAGGGTATCTACTCCGACCAAATCCGCTTCGAGCGGTTTAATGAGGGCTTCGTAGAGTCGTCGCGCCGGGGCTAGGTATTGATACGTCGAGCGTTTTTCCAGCAGTGCTCGCAGGCGATGGGCATTGTCTACGACCTCCGTGGTCGGCAATGGGGAGATGCGTTGGAAGATGTGCTCGCCACGACTGACCAGCATTACGGTACGGTCGGGCAAGAGCAGTGGATAGAGTACGGCGGTAGTGTCCTCCGCCTGCGCACCGGAGAGTCCCCGGCCTTGAGCCTGAGGGTCGCGTAGGCATTCATCCTTGAAGTAGTCCTTCAACTCGGCGGTCTTGAGCTGTTCCAGCACGGTTTGAACCTGCCGCAGCAGGGTACCTCGCCCTTCCTCGCTATCTGTCTGTTCGGCGCGATGTAACAAGAGGTTGGCAAGTTCAAGAAAGAGTGCCCCGGTGGATTCTCGAAAGCGGTCGGCCGCATCGGTTGCCGTGGCAGTCGCTGGTCGGAGCCCCTGCAATTGTTCAATGGCACGACGATAGCCCTGGATGGCCGGCTCGTGCTGACCCAAACGCTCCAACAAGCGTGCGCTCTGCCACTCCCAGCGATACTGGATGGGGACGGAGAGGGTTTGGGCGGTAAACAAGGCGCGCCGGTAGAACTGGAGTCCTTCCTGGAGGCGTCCCTGCTCACTGTAGAGCGCCCCTAATTCGGCATTGGCCAGGGCAGTGGCGTAATCATCCTGGATCCCTTGGGCTACGTTGAGCCCAGCCCGAAAGGCATCGTAGGCCGCACGCAAGTGGTGGTCACGTCCTACGCCAGCCGTTGTGCTCAGTGCGCGATAGATCCAACCCACGGCAAGGTGGGCCATGGCTGTCTGGTGCGCGGGAGGGGCGGCACGTAAGCGCGCCACAGCGATGGAGAGGGTTTGATCGGCAATACTCGATTGCTTGGTGATGATCTGAAGTCGGGCCTGGGCCAGTAATACCCCCACGGTAGCCAAGGGCGCTGTCGCACGATTAGCGGTTTGGCGGGCTTGGTCGTAGAGGGCCGCCGCCGCAGTGGAATCACCGCGCCGCACGGCCCTTTCACCAAGCTGGATCTGGACTTCAGCCAATTCGGCAGAAGGCCCTAGCGGGGTCAGAAGGTCACGCGCTCGGGTCAGTAGATTTTCGGCGGAGTTGTTCGAATCCTTGGCCGAGTCGTTCGCATGAACGCGGGCCAAGGCTGACAAAATTTGGCCCTGTTGGAGCACGACCCCACCCTCGGTCGCTACACGCAATGCCTCGTCGAAGGCCTCTCCTGCCTCAGTCCAGCGCCCCAGAGATCGATAGGACTCGCCCTGAAGGAGCCACTGTTCTGCCCGTTCCGTCGGCGTAGCGGCCAGCGTACGTTCCTGCTGAAGTTGTTCGATGGCCTCGACGAAGTGGCCTCGTAGCCACTGCTCCTTGGCATCCAATACCGCCCCAGACGGTGATGCCCAGAACAGCGACAAAGTAGTAATAGTTAGCAATAGTGAACGTAGGGAAAGGATCATTGACAATCGTTCGCAAACATTGGCACCCAACATTCCAACAAGCCTAAAATTCCGATTAATCATGATTCTTACGCCATTGTTAGAATACCCAGTCTTTTACCACGTCACCAACTGCCTGAGCGGGACGTACCAGGAGTTGACTACCGCGTTCACGCGGTTTGCAATTGCGGGATAACTGTTGGTCGATGGCTAAGTAATCAGAGGGTAAGGTGGCAACTGTTCCATTGGATACCTGATTCGGGGCATTCAACTGTATATTTCCGTTAAGACCAAGGTTGGAAGAGGCGCGAATTACACTACCTGCAGAACGAAGGATAGTATTGGCATCGATCGTAATATTCCCACCTCTCCCTAGATCGGCGTCAGCAACAATTTGACTCCGGCTCAAAACTACAAAGCGGGGATCAATGGTAATACTGCCACCATTTCCACTACCACTATGAACACTGGTCAGGATATTTCCGTCACGAAGATATACTCGATTGTTAACGGCCAATGATACGTTACCACCACCGGCACTTTTGGCCGTCGTCTGAATACTCGCACCGTTCAACATATCAAGATTCTGGGCCGCAACCACAATATTCCCCGCATGTCCAGCATTTTCGGTGAGAGAAGAGACAGTACTAATGGTACTGGAGACTCCGTCCATCACAAGATTTTCAGATACCTTGACGTTGATAGTGCCACCATTGCCTTTGGTATTGGTGGTAGAGTCAATAGAGGCACCGTTGCGGATCTCTAAAGTATGCGTGTTGATTGTAATATCTCCCGCATCACCTCTTTCTATGCTGTCGCTATTCCCCATATCAGATTTGAATTCACTGTTGGCGAAGATGGAACTCACTTTCCCATTTTTTGTATACCGACCATCCAATGAAATAGCGTCTGCGGTTATATTGATCTTGCCAGCATGAGTATTTCTCTGCCCCTTGGTTTCAGTACTAATCGATCCGCCATCCTTCAGAGTTAGCTTACTGGTTCGAATGTTGACATCCCCTCCGCTACCAGTAGCGTTATCCCAGACCGCGCTAAACAGGTGACTGCCATGCTGAGGGTTTACCGCGTCGTAGCCACTTACCAACAACTGGCGAGAGATGATATTGAGATTGCCTGCCCTACCTGCACCACGAGTAGTATTATCAATCCTTGAGCCTCCGAGAACTTCCAGATTAGTGGCGTTGATCGTAATGTTCCCACCGTTCCCAGTAGAGGACGGGGCACCAGGTAAATTAGACACCTCAGTACCGCCAGAAATGACCGATGTTTTGTTCAGCACCAGATTCTGAGCCTGCAAAGTAATCGGGCCAGCGTTACCACTACCGCTGGTAGTGCTAGAAATAAGTGCTGAATCATTCAGGGTCAAATTTTTGGTATTCATGATGATCGGTCCAGCGTTACCGCTGCCACTGGTCGTACTATCGATCTTTGAACCCCCCCAAATTTTCAGGTTAGTAGCATGGATCCTGACATTTCCAGCGTTTCCAGTAGAAGGGGGAGCGCCCGGAAATCTAGGCATCTCCGCACTGCTGGAAATAACTGATGTTTTATCCAGTACCAGATTCTGAGCCTGCAAAGTAATCGAGCCAGCGTTACCACTACCGCTGGTAGTGCTAGAAATAAGTGCTGAATCATTCAGGGTCAAATTTTTGGTATTCATGATGATCGGTCCAGCGTTACCACGACCACTCGTAGAGGAGGAGATCATGCTGCTGTGACCGCTAAAGGGGTCTCCGCCGTAGAGAGAAAAATCCCGGGCTAGGATACGGGTCGTTCGGCTATCGGAATCCTGCGTCTTATCGGTGATCTGGCTCCCATTTAGTTTCACCGCTCCACCTACCATGACAACGGCGGTAGCTGGTATCGAGACATCAAGTGAGGCACGCCTAACCCTAGGAGGCGGCGGTGGATTACCCCCACCATTAGAATCTGACATACCCGTATTTACGTTCGCATTAACGAGGGTGATCGCACCATTAGCACTACCTGCAATCCAGAAATTAGTACTGGCGTTAGGGTCGTTAGGGTCAGCACCAGAATCAACGGGAATATCGCCGGGTTCGCTAACCGCCGCGAGTGCGACCCGGCCTTTGGGCGCATTGATTGAAGCAGACCATTCGTGAGTGGAATCTCCTTCGACATCAATCCCACCGGAAACAAATTCCAGGGTCCGGAAATCTGGGACACTCAATCTACAGTGGTCACATCTAATGATGGCTGGATTTGGTTCCAGGAAACCAAAGGCCTCAGGCGCGGCACTGGTGAGGGTTGATTCGGTAGGATGACTCGCCGAAAATTGTTTTCCATCCGCGAACTTTATAGTATTTGCGGTAGAGGCGTAGAAAGAACCTCTGACATCCAGAGAGGAATGAGGACCAAAAATCACTCCATAAGGGTTGAAAAGGTAGACATTGGCACCGTCAATGGTGCTACGGATCGTACCGTCAATGGAAGAAGGGGTCCTACCGGTAACCCGCGCAATAACATTCTGGATCTGAACCCCGGGTTGTCCGTTGAAAGTCGCAGCTTCACCGTTGGCAATATTGAATGTCCGAAAACTATGAAAGAGATTGCCGCCTCGCAATTGACCGAGGTTTGCGCCAATATCGTAGTTATTGTTAATTGGCGGAAGTGTACCACGGGTACCCATAGTTCCATCTAAGACTACCCCTGCTTGCGTCGGCAGAGAAAGCAAGAGTGGCAACACCAACAGGATGTAGAATCGATACATAATTATGCCTTTGATTTAACCGTAATCGTTCAACGCTTCCCGAGGAGCGCAGCCATCTTGGCCGCAAGAGAGCGGGCGAGAATTCCCGCTCTCCCCAGAGAAAGCGTGCTGAATTTACTATTCGCCACTATCGCCTTGGTGGAATAGTAACGCTGATCTCTTTCTCGAATAAAAACACCACCCGTCGATTGGCCGCACGACGCTCAATTTCACTCGTCCCCACCACGAACGGTAATGGGCGCGTATCCGCATAACCTGTAACCGCTAACCGACTTGGCGCAATACCGCGTTCAATGAGAAAACGCGCCACCCGACCCGCCCGCGCCGCTGACAGTTCCCAATTCGAGGGAAATTGTTGGGTGTGAATCGGAATATCATCGGTGTGTCCCTCGATACGGATAGCATACGGGAGGCGTAGTACAAAACTGGCGACCTGATTTAATAGATCATTGGCGCGGGGGGTCATTTCCGCACTACCCGAGGAAAATAGTAGGTCTCCCGTTGCGGTCAAGGCCACCCCCGTCGAGACCAATTGCACCCGGGCAAGACCTTCCAGGCCGAGGGCGGTGAGTTGAATTTGGATCTCGCGGAGCAAATCATCGTAGCCGATCTGTTTAGCTACCGGTTGATTGGATATCGGCGGACTCTTTACGAGAGTTTTGGCAAGCGATTCCTTAATCTGCTCTGCTTTGCTGGCATCAATGCGCGAGGCGGCATAGAGCACAATAAACAGGGCCAGCATGAGCGTAATCAGGTCCGCAAAGGACATGAGCCAGGCATCCAGATCCTCTTCGGCGACTGGACGGCGGCGGCGCAACCGAGAAACCGGCGGCAACGATGCTGTGGATTTGGTCGGAACCGAGGGGTGAGGCGCCGGCGGCGTGGGTGTAGGAGGACTGTTCGAAACCGCCCCCGGCGAGGGATCCGCAGGTCGTGCTGGTGCGCGAGGAAGCGACCCCGGTGGGCGGACCGCAGATGGCGCGGTCGCAGGGTTGGCCGAAACCGCCCCCGGCGAGGGATCCGCAGGTCGCACCGATGCACGAGGAGGCGCCCCCGGTGGGCGAGCCGCAGATGGCACGGTCGTAGCGCTGACCGGAGAGGTCGCAGGACGTGACACAGGCGGTGCAGGCATCGGCTTGTTTGGGTCTGATGTCTCAGACTGGGGGCGGGGCGCAGGCGGCGCAGATAGCGGTTTGGTTGGTGGAGTGTCCATGAATTAATCCTTTATTTCTTACGGTCCTGACCTACCCGTACATCCTTCCACTGACGCGCCGGAATAAAGGCCTTCAATTGATCGAGCACCAGATCGGGCGGCGTTTTCATAGCGACCAGTAGCACCCCCTCCATGATTACCTCCATGAGAAGCGTATGCTCTTCGGCGCGGCGCTCCATTTTGATCGCGATGGGTTGAAATACTAGATTGGCGAGTAAAACCCCGTAGAGAGTAGTCAGCATCGCCATACCCATGGCAGGGCCAATGCCATTCATATCATTTCCCAGATGCTGAAATAGATTGATGAGGCCAATTAGGGTGCCTACCATACCAAACGCTGGAGCAAAACGGGCCATGGTACGAAACATTGCCGCCTCTCGTAATTCCGATTCACGAGCCTTTTCGATGGTACTCTCCAAAATGTGACGAACCCGATCTACAGGATAACGATCTACAATCATGCGCAAGGCATCTTGCAGAAAGAAATTCTCCACTCCCTCCAGTTCTTCCTCTAAACGGATCGTACCACCGGCCATTACTTGACCAGCCAAATAATGGAGGGCACGAATATAGTGAGGTACCGGTAAACTCTCACGGCGCAGCACCTTGATAAAGGCACCAAAGGAGCGCAATACATCGCGTAATGGATAGGAGGTAAAGGTAGCGGCAACCACGCCACCGACCACAATCGCTAAACTTTCCGGTTGGACAAATAATGCGGCGTTGCCCGTTGCACTATAAATGGCCCAACTTAAGGTGATAAAACCAACCAGAACGCCAATAATCGTTGCGATATTCATAATCTATTCATACTCCGCAAACAAGTCAAAGTAGGGGCAGGGGCGGTGCAGGTAGTTATTCGCTCTATCCCGTTGATAAGGAAGAATGAAGCATCATCCAAAACTAAATTGGCGCAGGGTTAGGTCCGCATCCTTGAGGCGATCGGCAAGAATCAATGCGATGTTATATAAGATGCGCATTCCCACCTCTGGATTAGCAGCGAGCAACTCCCATAAGGCGACCCCTTCGATCTGAATGATGTCAACCGCATCGATACACTTCACCGTTGCGGTACGATACTGACGCTTCAACCAATTGACCTCACCGATTAATTCATACTGACCCTCTCCGACCATAAATTCTTTACAGAGAGGAGGTTCCGAGCTGCCCGGTCGGGAGTTTATAGCTACTTCCACGCTACCGTTACTCACCACATACAGATTATAATCCGCAGTGCCCTCGGCGGTAAGGGTCTCACCAGGAACTAATTGGCGCTCGCTACAGATAGCAGCAATCTCTGTTAGTCGATCGGTCTCGATATTGTCCAAGAGTGGTATAGCGCGCAGTTTTTCTATCAAGGCTGTCATGGATATTAGATCCCGAGGGCAATTTGCTTGATTCGTTCGATGATGCGCTGCTCTAATTGCGCCACACGCATCTCATCCACTTGATTGATAGAACCCATGGTTTGGGTAATAATTCCACGCATTCGCCCGGAGAGAGCACTAAGGGCACGTTCACACACCGGCGGATCTTGTTTCTTCAGTAACAGGGCCAAGTCGTAGGGCTCTACTTCCCCAAAGGCCAGTGCCATGGTCTCTTGATCTACAAATTCGATATCACAAAACTCTTCCAAATCTTCGATCTTTTTAAACGTTCGTTTCTTAAAGAACTGGCTGCCCTTATCTTGGAGGAGCTTCAATACCTCGGTACGACGAAAGAGAAACAGATCTGACGGCAATTCCCCTTGTGCTATTTTGCGCACCAGGAGCGGTTCTTCTACCTCGACCAAACGCGCCAATTCATGCAGCTCGATAAACTCCACATCGGTGTGGAGTTTATCGGCAACCAGATCGCCCATTTTAGTGGTGAGATTACGTGCATCGGCGACAATTCGTGCGGGTTCAAAGCGCACGACAGCATGATCCCCCCCGCCATCAATCTTGACCAGGTTTAGATCGGCCATGTGTCGAAGGATCTCTTTGATTCGGAAGGGAGGGAGGGTGGCGGCCGCCGCCTTCAGGGTCTCAAGACACTGACGGTAGGGGAGGCTGGCCATAGCCTCGCCTCGACCACGCCCGGAACTCCCAACAGAACGCGCCAACAGCTCCAAGATGGTTGCAAAAGAGATCAAGGCATTACTCGCCGCCGCGTGTGGTACCGCTGTCTCGGTCAGTACTTTGACTCGCTCGATGAGGGCGACGATGATCGTGCGCAGCAAGGGGTTGGCCTGCTGCATGAGCTGTTCCAAAACCGTACGGTTGACCAGGTAGGCCTCGGTGTACTCGTAGGCAGTGGCTGTGGCGCTACGAGGCTCACCAAGGATCACGCCCATTTCACCGAAGCAACGATTCGGCCCAACCTTGGTCAACACAACCTTTTGACCATCACGCAGGATCGAGATCTCAACCTGTCCAGTTTTGACGATGTAGGCATACTGCCCAGAAGATCCTTCTCGGAAGATGGTTTCTCCCTTACCGAAGGTTGTCACTGTTGGGGGCATGGTAGATTCCACTGTACCGTAGGTATAGAGGCGTGGAAGAATAAAGAATTCTTTGGGTAAATACTATTCATCAACAATGGGCTAAGTGGCATCCATGACAGCAAGGGTAGGTGCGATACGGGGAGTAGCCCTCATTACGGCGATGTTGGTCACTGCCCTGGTGAGTCTGGTGGCCTTGGATCTAGCGGCACGTCAGCAGCTTGATGTCCGCCGCACCAGCAACCTTCTGAGCTATGACCAATCGCTCCTCTACGCCCAAGGGATGGATGCCTGGGTCACCCAGATCCTGGTGCGCGACCGCATGCAAGGGCTAGTGGATCATCTGGGGGAGGAATGGGCCATGCACCTTCCCCCCTTACCAGTGGATGGCGGGACGTTAATCGGAGAACTGGTCGATCAACAAGGACTCTACAATCTCAATAATCTGATGCCGAATAATGATGGAACGGTAAACCTGGTCGAGCGCAATCGTTTTCTGCGTTTGCTGGTAACCCAGGAAATACCCGAGGATCTCGCCGGGGCATTGGCCGACGCATTAATCGATTGGATGGATCCGGATCAGGATCGGCGATTTCCGGGCGGGGCTGAAGACCAGGATTATCTGTTGCTCCAACCCCCCTATCGCGCCGCCAACGCCCCCCTGCGTAGCGTTAGTGAATTACGGTTGGTGAAGGGATTTACCACCGAGATCTATCGGCGTATCGCCCCCTTCGTTACTGCCCTCCCGGTGCGTACCGCAATCAACGTCAATACTGCTCCGCTCCCTGTACTATTGGCCCTGATCCCAGACCTACGCCCCCTCGACGCTGAGGCATTAATTGAAGCGCGCGGGGCACAAGGTTATCGGGATGCCCAGTCTTTTATCAATCAACCCCCCGTTATCAGCCGCGCTGCCGAATTACCTCTACAGACCATCGACGTAAAAACTAATTGGTTTTTGGCCCATGGCAAGGCCACCATCAGAAATCTGTCCATAGAATTTTACAGCCTACTGAATCGCACGGACGCCAACAATCAAGTCATGGTAAGGGTGCTACAACAAACCCAGGGAATGCTGTAAACCGGAAAATCAGAAAACAAAATATAACACACGATGAGGGGGCAGGTCTTGTCTTTTTCTATAGAAGAAAACAAGACCTGCCCCCCTTACATACATCAACTCGAAATTTAGAATTCTTCTATTGGCAGGAAAGATATCGATGGTTATGGTCGGAGAAATATATCCAGAAAAGACGCGCATTCTCGCCCCCTGGTGCCGGTAATTCGTTTGTATAAGCAACATTAACGAGATCATTCACCCCCTTAACGTACCACACGCTCCAACCAGTTGACCATTGAATCTGGTAGGCAATAATGTCCTTACGGATTAACGTCTGATCAAGTCGCCGATTAAGAGTCTCAACGCCACCGGTGTTCCATCGAGCATCAGGAGGCAGGGTGCCTGTCATCTTACATATTTCTTGAGTTGCGGCGTTGTTAATAGCCGTATCGGCGTTTGCGAACATCGATGCGGTTAACATCAACACAACAATTACTATTTTGCTTTTCATCATTAATTTCCTGTTCAGTAATGCGTGGGTAGGGCTATCCACCGATATCCATAGCGCCCCGTTTACTTAACTCAAACTGCTATTGGCACGCTTTTCTCCCTCCTTTTTTGAAGGGAGAGTGACTTCTTCGTTTTTCACGTAGGAACGTAGCTTGACAATAGGTGGGTAGCTTTCATTCTGAATAAGAACCGATTCTACGGATAGTCTAATTTAGCGATATTTTACCACCGCAAGTCAGTTAATATTCAAGGAGGTATGGTATATAAAGCTTTATCTGAGATAAATACCTGGATATACGGAGAATGAGTTCCTAGATCTGGGGTATCGGAGAAACGAACCCAGATTAATCGTATCCTTCCCATTTTGATGAACGGAAATATGTTCTCATAATATGCTGTATAATAGACCTTATCGGAAACCTCCTCATCACCCACCACAGTCAATATAAATCAT